>JAGHSD010000057.1 GCA_018066045.1 Candidatus Darwinimomas equi
TGTTTGAGGCAGATGGTTATGAAGTAGTAGCAATCAACGATCTTACAGATCCTAAGATGCTTGCTCATCTTCTTAAGTATGATACTGCTCAGGGCGGTTTCATGGGCAAGATCGGCGAAGGAAAGCACACTGTAGAGTACGGTGAGGACAATATCGTTGTTGATGGCAAGAAGATTACTATCTACAAGGAAGCAGATGCTAAGAACCTTCCGTGGGGACAGATTGGTGTTGATGTAGTTCTTGAGTGTACAGGTTTCTATACATCAAAAGAGAAGGCTTCAGCTCATATCGCAGCAGGCGCAAAGAAAGTTGTTATCTCTGCTCCGGCAGGAAATGATCTTCCTACAATCGTTTACAATGTTAACCATAAGACACTTACAAAGGACGATACAGTTATTTCTGCAGCATCATGCACAACTAACTGCCTCGCTCCTATGACAAAGGCACTTAACGACTATGCTCCGATCCAGAGCGGTATCATGACAACAGTTCATGCATACACAGGTGATCAGATGATCCTTGACGGACCGCAGAGAAAGGGTGATCTCCGCAGAGCACGTGCAGGCGCTGCAAACATCGTTCCGAACTCAACAGGTGCAGCTAAGGCTATCGGACTTGTAATTCCTGAACTTAACGGCAAGCTTATCGGATCAGCACAGCGTGTTCCGACATTCACAGGTTCAACAACAATCCTTGTTGCTGTAGTTAAGGGCAAAGACGTAACAAAGGAAGGCATCAACGCAGCTATGAAGGCAGCAACAACAGAGTCTTTCGGTTACACAGAGGAGCAGCTCGTTTCTTCAGACGTTATCGGTATGAAGTTCGGTTCACTCTTTGATGCAACACAGACAATGGTATCAAAGATTGATGACGATACATATCATGTTCAGGTTGTTTCATGGTATGACAATGAGAATCCTTACACATCACAGATGGTTAGAACAATCAAGTACTTTGCAGAACTTAACTAAGTCAGACGCTCAGTGAGCATGCCTGCATAGCGGGATGAGCACTTGACGAACGGCTGCGATCGGGCATCTTCGACGCGAAGTGAACGCTGCGCAGCATAACATATATACAGGCTTGGCCGGTCGGCCAGGCCTGTACTTGAAAAAGGAGAGAAACGATGTTAAATAAGAAAACAGTTGATGATTTAAAGAACATAAAGGGTAAGAAAGTTCTGGTTCGTTGTGATTTCAATGTTCCGCTGAAGAATGGCGAGATTACGGATGAGACAAGAATCGTGGCAGCGCTTCCGACGATCAACAAGCTTATCAATGATGGTGCAAAAGTTATTCTCTGCTCACATCTCGGAAAAGTTAAGAATGGCCCGAATGAGGGAGAGTCACTCGCTCCTGTTGCAAAGAGACTTTCAGAAAAGCTTGGCAAAGAGGTTGTTTTTGTATCGGATTATAATGTAACAGGCGAGGCAGCTTCAGCAGCTGTTGCAGCTATGAACGAGGGTGATGTTGTTCTTCTTCAGAATACACGTTTCCGCGGTAAGGAAGAGACAAAGCCGGAAGAGGCAGGCGATGCATTTGCAAAAGAACTTGCAGATCTGGCTGATAATTACGTATGTGATGCTTTCGGTTCAGCTCACAGAGCACATGCTTCAGTAGCTGTTGTTACTAAATTCATCAAGGCAAAAGGCGGAGAGAATGCAGTAGGATATCTTATGCAGAAGGAAATCGATTTCCTCGGAAACGCAGTGGAGAATCCTGTACGTCCGTTCGTAGCTATCCTCGGCGGTGCCAAGGTTGCTGACAAGCTGAATGTTATTTCTAATCTTCTTGAAAAGTGCGATACACTTATCATCGGCGGAGGTATGGCATATACATTCCTTAAGGCAAAAGGATATTCAGTCGGTACATCACTTGTTGATAATGAGAAAGTTGATTACTGCAAGAAGATGATGGACAAGGCTGCAGAGCTCGGAAAGAATATGCTTCTTCCGATAGATACTGTTATCGCAGCACAGTTCCCGGATCCTATCGACGGACCTATCGAGATAGAAGTAGTTGATGCAGATAAGATCCCGGCAGATAAGATGGGACTTGATATCGGACCTAAGACACGTGAACTTTTTGCTGATGCAGTTAAGTCTGCAAAGACAGTTGTATGGAACGGACCTATGGGAGTATTTGAGAATCCTGTACTTGCAGCAGGTACTGTAGCAGTAGCCAAGGCTCTTGCAGATACAGACGCTACAACTATCATCGGCGGCGGAGATTCCGCAGCAGCAGTTAACCAGCTTGGTTTTGCTTCATCAATGAGCCACATCTCAACAGGCGGCGGAGCATCTCTTGAATTCCTTGAGGGCAAGGAGCTTCCGGGAGTAATAGCAGCAGACGATAAGTGAGACCTTACGGAATCCAAGCTGAAGGCGAAAATAAGAAAGGATAAATTATAAAAATGGCAAGAAGAAAAATAATCGCAGGAAACTGGAAAATGAACAAAACTCCGAGCGAAGCAGCAGCTCTCTGCAAGGAACTTATTCCGCTTGTAGCAAATGACAATGTTGATGTTGTATTCTGTGTTCCGGCAATAGATATCATTCCGGTAGTTGAAGCAGTTAAGGGAAGCAACGTTCTTGTCGGAGCTGAAGATATGAGCTTTGAGGATAAAGGTGCTTTTACAGGTCAGATATCAGCAGCTATGATAGTTGATGCGGGTGCCAAGTATGTTATTCTCGGACATTCAGAGCGTCGTGAGTACAATCATGAGACATCAGAAGAAATCAATAAAAAGATGCTCAAGGCATTCGAGTACGGACTTACACCGATTATGTGCTGCGGTGAGACTCTTGCTCAGAGGGAGCAGGGAATCACTCTTGACTGGATCCGTCAGCAGGTAAAGGTTGGCTTCCGGAACATCACTGCAGATCAGGCTAAGACAGCAGTTATCGCTTATGAGCCTATCTGGGCTATAGGTACAGGCGTTACAGCTACTACTGAGCAGGCTGAAGAAGTATGCAAGGGCATCCGTGAATGCATAGCAGAAATATATGATGATGCTACAGCAGCTGCAATCCGTATTCAGTATGGTGGTTCGGTAAAGGGCGATAATGCAGCAGAGCTTTTTGCTCAGGCCGATATTGATGGCGGACTTGTAGGCGGAGCTTCACTGAAACCTGATTTCGGTAAGATCGTAAATTATTAAAAAAATGCAGGCGTCCGCAAAACGGATGCCTGTAATTAAATAGGATAGGAAAACACATATGAAAAAACCTGTAGTATTAATGATATTGGATGGTTTCGGATATAATCCGAACCACGAGCATAATGCAATTTATGAAGCAAATACACCGAATATTGACAAGCTTATAGCTGAGTGTCCGAATGTGCTCGGAGGAGCAAGCGGGCTGGATGTAGGTCTTCCCGACGGACAGATGGGCAACTCTGAAGTAGGCCATCTGAATATTGGTGCGGGCCGTATCGTATATCAGGAACTTACAAGAATAAGCAAGTCTATTGCAGACGGGGATTTCTTTGAGAATGAAGCATTCCTGAAGGCTGTTGACAACTGCAAAAAGAACAATTCTTCACTGCATCTCTACGGTTTGGCAGGACCCGGCGGAGTTCATTCACATCAGGAACATTTATACGGACTTCTGGAACTGGCAAAGAGACAGGGACTTGAAAAGGTATATGTTCACTGCTTCCTGGACGGACGTGACACACCGCCTGCATCGGCAAAAGGCTTCGTAAAGGAGCTTGTTGATAAGATGGCAGAGATCGGTGTCGGTAAGGTTGCAAGTGTATCGGGACGTTATTATGCTATGGACCGTGACAAGAGATGGGACAGAGTTCAGAAGGCATACGATAACCTCACTTTAGGAAACGGGAAACAGTATCCGTGCCCTCTCTGCGGAATTCAGGCATCCTATGACGAAGGCGTTAACGATGAGTTTGTGGTTCCGTTTGTAGTGGCAGAAGACGGAAAACCGGTTGCAACAATTAACGACAATGATTCAATTATCTTCTTTAATTTCAGACCTGACAGAGCACGTGAGATAACAAGAGCATTCTGTGATCCGGATTTTGACGGATTCAAGAGAGAGAAGTGGCCGAAGGTTACTTATGTGTGCTTCTGCGATTATGATGAAACGATACCGAACAAGGAAGTTGCATTCAGAAAGGAAATGCTTGTAAATACCCTTCATGAGTATGTTGCATCAAAGGGACTTAAGCAGGTACATATTGCAGAGACAGAGAAGTATGCGCATGTTACATTCTTCTTTAACGGCGGTATAGAATCCAAATCAGAGAATGAAGAGTGGGTTTTAGTAGATTCACCAAAGGATGTTGCAACATACGATCTCAAACCGGAGATGAGTGCGTACGGTGTATGCGACAAGCTTTGCGATGCTATTCTTTCGGAAAAGTATGATCTTATAATCATCAATTTTGCGAACTCGGATATGGTCGGACATACAGGCGTTGAGGCAGCTGCAATAGCAGCAGTGGAAGCTGTGGATACCTGCGTCGGAAAGGCTGTTGATGCACTGAAGAAGGTTGACGGAGTTATGTTTATCTGTGCTGATCACGGCAATTCCGATCAGATGGTAGATTATAATACGGGACTTCCGCATACAGCACATACAACAAATCCTGTTCCGTTTATTCTTGTAAATGCAGATCAGGGTGTTAAGCTTGCAGAAGGCGGAAAGCTGTGCGATATCGCACCGACACTGTTAGAACTTCTTGAACTTCCGCAGCCGAAAGAAATGACCGGAAAGAGTTTGCTAATAAAGTAATTTGTTATAAAAAAACAGACCGGGTACCGGACACAAAAAATCCCTCTACAGAACAATTGCCGAGTGCAGCGACTCAGAAAACCTTACAGAAGTTTTTATTAAAAGGTTTTCTGACAAAGCGAAACGTTTCTGGAGAGGGATGTTTTTGTGGGAGGTACGGTTATTATCCGCATATCAATAGTTCCACTGCGATTCTTTCAGGCATATCACCTTTCTTGAAAGCCTCCTCAAGATCCAGACATCTTTCAACATACTGCATAAGGGCATTTCTGTCATATCCTCTGGCCTGCTGCATGAGCTTTGATGCTACAAACGAAGGAATACGCAGTCTGCTCATGATGGCATCCTGCCTGTATCCGGAATCCATAAGATCCTTTACATCAAGAAGCTGTTTGAACTGATGCGATATTTTATACATGATGCTCATGGGAGATTCTTTCAAAGCAAGAAGGTCCTCATAAAGATGTACCGCTTCGGTATATTTTTTCTGTGTTATTGCCCGGCACATATCGTATACCTTATTTGTAAGTGTTACGGTAGTGACGGCTTCTATATCTTCGCGTGAGACATGATCTTTATCTCCGGTATATGCTATCAGTTTATCAAGCTCGTTTCTGACAAGTTCCATATCATTTCCCGTTGATCCCAAAAACATCTCAAGATCTGTGCGGGTGATCTTCTTACCTGCCTGCATCAGCATTCCGGCAGCCCAGTTAACCATGTCATCAGGTTTCGGATGATTCAGCTCACAGACATATCCTGATTCTGATATTGCTTTATAGAGTTTGTTTCTTTTATCAACTTCCGGTTCTACAAATACAAAATATGTACTCGGACATGGCCGGGAAAGGTATTCCGCCATATCGGAACCGCCTGACTTGCACCATCCGGAATTTTCAATGACAATGAGTTTCCTCTCGGAAAAGAACGGCATAGTCTCCGCGTTGTCTATTACGGCAGAGGGGTCGGTATCCTTTCCTTCAAAGTAGGAATAGTTCATATCATCCTGCCCCACGACAGCATTTTTCAAACGGTTTTTATAGCTTCGAAGAAGAAAGGTCTCGTTGCCGGTAAGCAGGTAGACCTGTTTGAATTCCTTGTTTTTGATGTCGGAATTAAGCTGTTTCAAAGGCATATTCCTTTCTGACTTTTTTACGAACCACCATAAGTGCTATAAACTGGAGCAGAGCAGTGATGACCCATGAAATCGGGAATGAAAGTATGAGACAGATAACGCTCGGATACTTTACATATATCGTTCCCATCCATATAAATCTGAATATAACCACTCCGAAGAGATGGATAAGCATGGGAACTGTTGAATAACCCATACCTCGCATACATCCCGGAAGGGTGTCCATGATACCGCAGAGACCATACGGAACGGTCATGAACGGGATGATGGAGCAGGCTACCGCGATCACTTCGGGATCAGTCGAGTATATACCGCATAACTGACTGCCGAAAAGACAGATGATTACTCCAAGTCCGGAACCGATAATACAGGACAGAATCGCACACCTGATGCATATCTTATCTATTCTTTTGAAATCCTTTACACCGAAATTCTGACTTACGAAGGTCATGGCTGTCTGAGTGACCGCGTTGACCGATACATACAGGAATCCGCTTATATTCATATATGTTCCGTATCCCGCCATAGTGATGGCACCGTATGAATTGATATTGGACTGTATGGTCGCATTTGCAATGTTTACTATCATTGACTGCAGACCTGCCGGGATTCCGATACGGAAGATGTCTTTCAGTATGCTCAGATTAATATGAAGTTTCTTCGGAATCAGCTTGTATGATGAATCGGCTCTCAAAAGAGTAACAAGTACGAGAACACATGATATGAACTGCGAAGTTACGGTCGAGATGGCAACACCGGCGACGCCTAAATTCCATCTGACTACAAGGTATACGTTGAAGCAGGCATTTATTATTCCGGCAGTGGTCAGGAAAATCAGAGGCCTTTTCGTATCGCCGATTGCTTTCAGAATAGCCGCACCGAAATTATAAAGCATGAAGAAGGGCATACCTAAGAAATATATTTTCAGATATGTGGTCGAAAGGTCTATTACATCGTCGGGACATCCCATAAGATTCAGCATCGATCTTCCGAGAGAAAGCCCCGCAATCATGATGATGATTCCGACAATAAATGCCGTCAGAACCGCCGTATGTACTGCCTGGGAGACATTATCATAATCCTCTGCCGCAAAAAATCTTGCAACGATTACATTTACACCAAGAGAAACTCCGATAAAAAGAGTGGTGAATATATTGATAAGTGCCGTATTGGAACTGACTGCCGCCAGAGCCTGACTACCGACAAAACGTCCTACTACGATTACATCTACTGCATTGAATAACAGCTGCAGCATGCTGGAGAGCATAAGTGGTATTGCAAACTGAATGAGCTTGCCGAATATCGCTCCATGCGTCATGTCTATTTCGTACTGCTTTGAGTTCATTCTGCGCCTCCATGGAACTATACAAGTATAGCACATTATGGAGATAAAAACTTGTGTATTTGAGCAGAATGTCCGTTTGTGTAAAATGTTAACGCTCCGCTGCGGGCTGTATCTAAATGCGGTATATCCCGGCTCTCCAGCACATCCAGTGTTTCGCGGTGCGGATGACCGTAACGGTTGCCGCTGCCGTAGGAAAGGACGGTACAGTACGGTGTGCAGGCCGACAGAAGTTCCCCGGATGTCGATGTGCTGCTGCCGTGATGTCCGGCTTTGAGAACAGTAACCTTTTCGGGTAGTTCTATACTATGACGCGAGACATAATCAAGCATCTGAAGCTCGGCTTCCTTACCGGCATCGCCCATAAGCAATGCGGAAAAATTCCCGTCCGTGTAGAGAAGTATCAGGCTGTGCTCATTTATATCATCGGAGACAGTGCGGCTTTCCCGGTCAGGCCAGAGACAGGTGATAACACCTTTATTAAGCGGAATGACATCCCCGGCTCCTATATACCGTATATCGGGACATATCCTGCGGATGGCATCATATTTCTCATGGCTTTCAGCACAGAAAGGCAGGTAGAGTTCATCTGCGGAGATTTTACCGCTTTCGGCCAGATACAGCAGACCTGACGTATGATCGCTGTCGGCATGTGTGATAAACACCTTGTCCAGAGAAGGGACGGCATGGCTCAGAAGAAAAGGTTCTATGGTATTTTCTCCTATGCTTTTTGAGGAGGAACTTCCGCCGTCAATCATGATGTTTTCTCCGGCATTCAGGTAGATTCCGTCGCCTTGTCCGACATCGATAAAGGTGATTTCCGATCCCGGATGTCTGAACGGGAAAAGTATAAAACCGCAAAGAAGAAGCAGTAATAAACGACGATTTGCCATAATGCAGGCCTCCCGGTGATTATTGTTGAAAAAGGAAGTTTGCCGGTGAAACGGCATAGCAGCGTATAGATATTCAGAATATAATGACTGCTTCCGGCAGCTATGTATGCTGCGGGAACATAAATATAACTCAGCAGCACGGCAGCTATCCCGGACCATACCACGTAAGTCATAAGAGGCAGAACTATGAGATTGAGCAGCAGTCCGTATAAAGATATCTCAAAGAAGAAATATGCGGTTATCGGAAGTGTCGTGAGCTGAACGGAGAAACTGACCGCAAGTGCTTGAAGAAGACTGTTTTTAATACCAAGCTCCTTTATGATGAGACGTGCCGGACCTCCGATGGCTATGACGGCAGAAAACGAAAGCATGAAACCGCAATTGAAGAGTTCATACGGATGAATACACAGAATGCAGAATGCGGCGATTCCCGCCGAGTTCATGATGTCGCTTTTTCTTCCGAGTATTCCCGCGGCAAAAATTATGATAAGCATGATCACTGCTCTTACGGTACTTACACTGTTTCCGGACAGTATGCTGTATGCAGAGATAAAAACAGAAGAGATCAGAGCACACGTCATATAGGAAAGCTTCAGCCGTTCACGCAGTATGCGGTATATGCTGAGACCGAGTATGCCGACATGCAGCCCGGATATGGCAAGAAGATGAGCAATTCCGTTTTCTTTATACAAATCATACAGTTCGTCATCCAGCAGACTTTTGTCCCCGAGTAAAGCGGCCCTGAGTATGCCGGCATCATCGCTGTCATATATACTGCTTATATGAGCGAGGATATTGCTGCGCACTCTGTAAAGAAAGCTGAGCACGGGGTCTGATCTGTCATCGGTTACGGTAATACTGTCGGCGAAACAACGATGGGTGATTCCTTCCGAAAGGTAATAAAGTCTGAAGTTGTATTCTCCGGGATTTGTAGGGACAGGAATACTGTTGAATTTGCCGCTGACTGATATGGTATTTCCGGGGAGCACAGCATTTTCCTTTACGGGATCTGCATATACGATAAGTTCACCGCAGCGTATCACTGTACGCTCAGGGCGTATCTCGATGCTGTCGACGGCTGCCGTGTATTTTCCCTGAACACCGGTATCGGACAGTTCCTCAAGAGCTGCCGGTACGGAAAGGGAACAATCGAAAGCTTTAAGTCTGAAAATGCCAAACAAAAAAGCGATGCACATTATAATAACGGCCCGCCTCTTATCTGTCACTTTCTTATAAATCACAAATACGACACCTATCAGAACAGTTACCGAAACAACCGTCATGATAAGCCACATCTTCCCTGAAACATAAGCAGCCGCCTCTCCAAGCATCATTGCCGCGGCTATGCACAGCCAGGGTCTTTTCATGATTCTATTGTAACCTAAAACAATTGAAAATGCTACCGTCTTGCTATACAATTGACTTGTCGGAAGATACGGTCGCCGGGGCGCGGCCTGTGAATGACAGAAGGAGAACACGATATGTATTGTCCAAAATGTGATATGGAATTTGTTGACGGAGTTACCGTGTGTACGGACTGCGGGTCACCTCTCGTAGATAAGGAAGCATGGATGGAGCAGCAGAAGGCGGAAGCAGAGGAAAAAGCCCTTCAGGAAGAAAAAGAGAAAAACGAAAAACTACAGGCTGCGAAAGAAGCTATGGAGAATCTGACTGAAGAGGATATAAGGCAGATCAGGGAGCGCAGAGAAGCCGTAAGGGAAATGATGGAGGAACCCGCTGTGTATGTCAACAAAAAGGACAGATATGCAGATAACAAGTCCTCGGCAGTTGCTCTTCTTGTTGTCGGAATACTGCTGGCAGTCGCATCGGTTCTTATGTGGGTCGGTGTTCTGCCGGATCTGGGAATAATAATGAAGATAGCATTAACGGCTTTTGCGGTTGTCTGTCTTGCCGGTGCCGTGATATCGAATAAAACAGCAAAGAAGCTTGAGGCAGGCATAGCTTCAGAAGAAGATACACAGAACAGGCTGATCGAGGATTTTATTGCAGCACATTCGAGGGAGGAAATCGACGCCGAGTCTTCGGCAGGATCTCTCAGAGACGAGGAACTTGTGCTTGAAAGAATGAATTATATTCAGGACAGACTTACCGTTGAAAACAATATAACTGATAAAGCATATGCATCCATGATTGCGGAAGAGATCTATACGAGGATGTATGAACAGTAAACAGAGACAATAAAAAACCGGGTCGAAAGATCCGGTTTTTTATTGATATATGATAGAAGTTACTCC
>JAGHSD010000022.1 GCA_018066045.1 Candidatus Darwinimomas equi
GTTTCGGTCTACTCTTACGGAGAAAAAGTTTTCATCTGCGCGGTAAACCTGTGCTTTGATATCTACTTTGAGACCATTAAAAAACTCTTCATTCTGAAGTTCCGGTCTGTATGCTGTTTTAATATGCTCAAGCGCTTCCAGCGAATGCTGATACATATAATTGTCCAGGTCCTCAAGTATGGATCTGTCAAGATTCGGGTAAGCTGCTTTTTCCTTCTCAGGAAGATTGATGTCCGAATATGTAAGTGTGTATGCCATGCGGTTATCCTGCTCCTGGCCGCCTTCGTAAACATTGGTTATTGTCGGGTGAAGCAGCGCGGGATTATCAACTGTCTGCATTGCGGTTCTTGCGCCTCCGACACTTGCAATCTGTTCTGCTATCGCCTTTATATCAAATCCGTTAAGGTCAGCGCCTTTGGCAATAAGACAGTATGTGGTTTTAAACTCCGGATTGTACCATGCGAATCTGTCTATGGTTTCTCCCTGACCTATATAACGTGAATTTGTTGCCTCAAAACTGCCGAGCGTATCTTTCTCGTCTGCATTCCATGTGTAATAAAGTCCGGAAATATCGGTAAGTGAATCTGTCTTCTGAAGCCTGAGTGTATACTCATTATTATCATCAGAGAAATTGATTTCACCTAAGTTTTTATCAATGATTGCATAGCGCACATTTTTCATTCCTTCCGGAATCATAAACGGTTGTGAAAATGATACCTTAAATTCTGATTCATCAACCTGTTTCACAGGGTTAGCTATCTGTGCGCTTGTTTCTGTTTCGGTTTCCGCTTCTTCGGTTTCAGCTGCAGTCTCCTGAATTGTTTCATTTACTGCTGTTGCTTCTGTCTTTGCTGCACAGCCCGAAATGAGGCATGCCATCATAATTACTGACAGCATGGTGATCAATTTGTTCTTTTTCATTTTAGTCTGTTCTCCTTATCTATTTGTAAAATTTCGATTCTATGGATTTATATACGCTGACGTGCAACAAGTTCTGCAAATTTTCTTCTTTTTTCTTTATTTTTCACTATTGTCTTTTTCACCCATATCGCCGCAGCGCATATGAGCATGTTCAGTATAAATATACCGGTTATCATTGCACACTGAGCGAAGCTTCCGGTGAAAGCATCGGTGTGAACATAATCCTTGGCGACCGGCAATCCGAAGGCCTTATACAGTATCCACGCGACGAACATATGGAGCAGTACAAGATCAAGCATATTTTCTCCGAAATATCCGATGAGCACGCTCAATGGTTTGACCTTCATAGTCCATTGAGCAACGATCAGCATGGCTATACCTCCCGCAGCAACCTGAACGAACGCGCACAACGGATCAATTGCTCCACGTGAACCAAGCATACCGTAACTCATAAATGAAATACCCGGATTCCAAAGACAAAGTGCGCTCGCGATAACAAATGTGACAAAGAAAAGGGGTATCATGCATCGCGCACCCATAGCGTATATCTTCTCATGAAGCTTATATTTTCCGGCCATGTTTCCGAGCACCATGACAGCTGCCTCATATGCCGTCATATTCAGATAGAATGGGAGTTCAATACCGAAACCATAACAAATGCATGAAAACGAAAGCAGCACTGCGATGCTGACTGCAGCTTTTCCCACAGATTCATTTATCCACTTGAGAAGCGGCATGCAAATCACGCAGGCAATTATGAACTGGATATAGTACCAAAACGTCATCATCGACGTATGCAACTCGGTTTTCAGGTATAATCCCGGTGCAATCAGATCAAGACACGGCTTACCAAGCGCTTCCGATAGCATGCTCCTTCCGAGTTCAGCTAAAGTCATTGTTCCCTCTGCGATGCACCATATCCCGACGACAGCAGAAAACAGCAAAAAACAGAACAAAAGCGGCGTGGCAACAGAACGCAAGCGCTTTTTTTTCTGCTGTTCCAGAGAATCGGTTTTCATGAAATATGCCGACACCAAAAAGAATAGCGGGAGCTGCCAACCTGCCCATCTAGGGAGACCAATTCCATCTATGAAGTTGGTCAGCAAATGCAGAGTTAACACAAAAAGTACAAGGTATCCCTTTAATATATCAAATTCGTAAAGTCGTTTTTTCTTATCCATTTCTGTTCACACCCGTATAGACAAAGATAATTCTTAATATTCAGTAAATCGGAACATCTCCTTATTTATTCCTGAATTTCTCCAATCTGAATGTTCTGTATTCCTCCGGCAGTATGAATTTCTGAGTTTCCGCCAGTGGTTCTACATCTTTCAGAGACGGTATTCCGTAAGCGGTCTCGGCTGCATTTACCGCATAGTAAATGGCTTCTGCCATAACATAAGAGGCCATAACGCCTGTAGTATCAAGGTCAGCATTTACATCACCGGTCGAGAGAGCATATATGCTGTCGCCATCCATCGATGTGTGTACCGGTGATATAGCCATTGCGTATCCGTCATGCGCCATTGATGCTATTTTTGAAAGTTCCGCTTTATTGAATCCTCCGTTGGTAATAACCACACCCAGAGTTGTATTGGCTCCGTGCAGCTGGGCGATCTTACTTTCATACCATTTCTTTCTCGTCTGTGCCGGGGTCAGCATCGTATTCGTTCCCTCATGACGTACTCCGGCAATTTTTTCGGCGGTCGTCCAGTCATAGACATCACCGACTGCATTGACTACTACTACGGCACCTATTTTCAAATCTCCTATTTGGACAGCAAAGCTTCCTATTCCGCCTTTCATGCAGTATTCGGTTCCGCTGATTTTTCCTACACTTGCTCCGCATCCGGCTCCGAAATTGCCGTCTTTGTAATTCGGCGCAGTAAGTGCACGTTTTGCGGCTTCATATCCCATAGCAACATCCGGTCGGACCTTGGGATCACCTATATTGAGATCAAAAATATCTGCCTGGCAGATCAGCGGCACCACTGAACCTTCAACAGGAATTCCTATTCCCTGTTCTTCCAGATATCTCATCACTCCTCCTGCGGCATCAAGTCCGTACGCACTTCCTCCTGCAAGCACTATGCCATGTACTATCTCGGTTCTGGAAAGCGAATTCATAAGGCTGCTTTCTCTTGAAGCGGGACCTCCGCCTCTTATATCAAGGCCTGCCCGTATTCCCTTCGGAGCGATAAATGCAGTACATCCGGTACCGCCTTTCACATCTTCAACCTGCCCGATGAACACATTTTCTATATCCGATACCGGTATCTTGTCAAGCTCGATATTCACCATTTGTATCTTCACAATAATCCCTCCCTGTATATTATTCTTATCCGGTTTCATTTTACAACCAAAGCAGTAAGTCCTTCCTCATCCACGCGTATATCCCTGACGGCATACTGAAGCATGTCTGATATCATGCGGTCCTCATCCTTCATCTCTAAAAGGATGTCATTCTGAAGCGGCTTGTACTTCATGGTTATTTTAAGAGTATCATCTTTGTCAGACGTTTCCAGTACCAGATGGATTCCGCTGCCCTCAGGAAACTTCGGCAGAACAACATGCAGTCCCAGCTCTTCTATCACAAGCTGAACCCGGTAAATGCAAGCTCTGGAAAGCCCGAGTATCGAACAGAAATTAGCTGCGCGTGATACAGTCTCAATATAGCTTTCAATATTATGATTCAGCTGTGCCTCTATATGCCTGAAGTTAAAAACAACCTGAGCTGTTTTCTCTCCTTGCGGTTGGTTAAATATCTGATCAGGAGTTCCATCCTCATATATTCCTCCGTCTGTCATGAAGAATACACGGTTTGCAACGGATCTTACAAGATTCATCTCGTGCGTGACGATAACCATGGTATGTCCTTCACGGGCAAGCTCTGAGATGATAAATTCAACTTCTCCCACCAGCGAAGGATCAAGTGCAGAAGTCGGCTCGTCTAAGAGGATGACCTCGGGATTCATGGAAAGAGTCCCTGCAATGGCAGCCCTCTGTTTCTGACCGCCCGAAAGAGCATCGGGATATCTCAAAAGCCTGTCTTCCAGACCGACCCTTTTCAGATTATTTACAGCTATGTCGCAAGCCTCCTGCCTGCTTCGCCCCAGGATATCCATCTGAGGAATGATCGCATTTTCAAGCACGGTAAGATGATTAAACAGATTGAACTGCTGGAATACCATACCCACCTTGCGGCGTACCCTGACAGGTTCATATCCTTCTGCGGTGATTTCCTCACCGTCAAGGAATATCTGGCCGGAAGTCGGAGTATTCAGCAGATTGAGGCATCGAATGAAAGTGGACTTGCCGGTACCGGACGGTCCGATGACCGCAATAACATTACCATCGTATATTTCAGCACTCACATCACTAAGAATCACAGAAGTTTCAAACTGTTTTTTGAGATGCCGGATATCCAGTATCGGCTTTCGGTCCTTTCCTGACTCGCTGCGATTCGTCCCTGCGGTGCAGATATTCCCGGGTGGACAACTGATTTCAAGACCTTTCAGTATCACGGCTTCTGTTCTATTCTTTGTGTCGACGCGCCTTGCAGCGGCCCTGATAACCTGACGCATAGCAAGCGACATTAAAGCGTAAATGACAGATACGGCAGCGAGCGGCATGATAGCATCATAGGTCCTTCCCCTTATGATATCACCTGCCTTGGTAAGGTCTACAACCGAGATATATCCCACAACAGCCGTTGCCTTGATATGATTGATTACCTCATCCTCATATGCCGGAAGAAAATGAACAGCGGACTGAGGGAGAATGAAACGGAAAAAAGCCTTGCTGTTTCCATAACCCAGGGAGTATGCCGCCTCTGCCTGTCCAGGATCAACAGCCCTCTCTCCGGATATCAGCATACCGTGCATGGCACAGGCAAATGTCAGCGTAAAGCCGATGATTGATACCGCCACAGATGAAAAACCGGAATGAGCAAACACGACATAGTAAAGAATCATCAGCAGCACTACCATCGGGAAAGCCTGAATTACACTCTTACACAGATTCGTGATTGTCACAGCCGCTTTTCTTCCGGTTCTTGTCAGCAGATATACACCGAATCCTAAAACAGTTCCTGCAGTAATAGAAGCCAGCATGATAATCAGTGTAACCAGTGCGCCGTCGACAAACAGCTTCCACCGGTCTTCCTGAATGAAATTACGGTAAAAACTGTTCACAAGACGATTGCCCTGATCCGTTGCCCCTGCCGCTGCCGCAGCATTATCAATAACAGCTATCGCAGCATGGTTTATGTATATAGGTTCGCTGAAATTAACGCTAAGCTCACGCTCCCCGGTGATTGCAAGACCTGCCGCAGCCATATCATAGGCACCTGTGGCCAGTCCTGTTATGATTCCGTCAAAAGTAACTATCTTAAAAACAGGCTTGTAACCCGAACGCCTGCAAAATTCTGCAACAAGCTCTATCTCATAGCCCGCAAGACGATTTCCCGACATATACTGAAAAGGCGCAAAGAATGGCTCGGTTGCAATAACCATCTGTCCGTTTATATCCGGTAGATTTTCATAATCAAAAATCTCAGGATTGTCACCCGGCCGGTTGACCCATTTATCCTTGAGTTCCTGCAGTTTGCCTTCCTTCTCCACGGAATTAAGAAAATCATTGTACTCATCACGGAGTTTTTCGCCGGCTGCATTTTTCTGAAAGGCCGTTGCAAGATACTCCGAATAGTCATTGCTTACGATGACCCTGACAGGATTATCAGACAAGGCGTTGAAATATCTAAGTATCGGCTCATCGATTAACATAGCATCTATCTTACCGGCATGAAGCGCCATCAGACCGTCCGGATTGGTCGGATAATAAGAAAGCACCGGATTCTTTATTATATGAGGAGCTATGGCCTCAAGCGTAGAACCTGTCTGCACACCTATATTTTTTCCTGCCAGGCTGTTTATGACCTCGCTGTCTGTCCGGGCAAATGTGCCCGTAGCGGCAGATATCGTAAACACCAAAGATATGAAAAAGATTTTAAACAGTTTTTTCACCGCTTTATTTGCTCCATTTGCTCTACGGCACATATTTGATTTCACTCAGCATAATGCTTTATAAGTCACCTATATTTTACCAAAGAAACTGACTATATAAAAGCAAGTAAACTGCTGTATGGCACTGTTTTGATTAATCAAGATATATTGCTCTCAAAATAATAATTGTATTCTGCTTTTCTCGTTTTTTTTGTATAATTATATACATGAACATCAGTATACCATATGGAAAAACATTTCTTGATTTGAGACTTCCTGACGGAGCACAGACCCGGGTAGTAAAATGCAGGCTTGACAGCTATCATCCTGAAGCCGGTGAGCATGAACTTGCACAGCGTGCCATTGACAATCCGATAGGCAGTGACAGGCTTTCAATGTTGAGTCAGGGAAAGAAAAAAGTCGTCATCATTGCAAGCGATCATACTCGTCCGGTACCGAGTAGAATTATCATGCCGCTTTTGCTTTCAGAGATACGAACAGGAAACTCTGACGCTGATATAACGATACTCATCGCAACAGGATGTCACCGTAAAACAACCAAAGATGAACTGATTGATAAATTCGGCAAGGACATCGTATACAATGAGAAAATTGTAATTCATGACTGTGCCGATGAAAACCAGCTGACCGGCATCGGTACTCTTCCGTCCGGTGGAGAGTTGAAAATCAATAAGCTTGCCGCAGAAGCAGACCTTCTTGTGGCAGAAGGATTCATAGAGCCGCATTTTTTTGCGGGTTTTTCCGGTGGAAGGAAATCTGTACTCCCGGGGATAGCATCCAGAAAAACCGTCTATTGGAATCACAACGCAGAATTTATTCATGATAAAAACTCCCATGCTGGTATATTAGAGAACAATCCTATTCACCACGATATGCTTTATGCTGCAAGGTTAGCCGGCCTTGCATTCATCTGCAATGCTGTGGTAAACAGTAATCACGAAATTATAGGCATGTTTGCGGGAGATGTCGAAAAAGCGCATCTTGCAGGATGTAAATTTCTGACAGGACTTTGTGAGAGCAGGGTTGAGCCTGCAGATATAGTAATAACTACAAATAACGGATATCCCCTTGATCAGAATCTGTATCAGGCGGTCAAGGGAATGTGTACTGCTGAGGCCGCATGCAAAGATGGTGGAACTATAATTATATGCGCAGCCTGTGAAGATGGTTTGGGAGGAGATGGATTTGCAGAATGTTTCATGAACGAAAAGTCACCACAGCAGATCCTTGAAGAAATAGAAAAAGTCGAAAAGAAAGATACCATTGCAGATCAGTGGCAAAGCCAGATATATGCACGCATACTTTCAAAGCACAGAATTATCGCAATAACGGAAATTGATGATGAAAAGATAAGAGCAATGAAGCTGATCCCGGCACATAATCTCGACGAGGCACTTTCCCTTGCCGGATATGATGGCTCACAGAAGATTACAGTAATTCCGGAGGGCATCTCAGCCATCATTGCCCGGGATTAATGTGACTTACCGTATGCTGCTTTACTGCTTCTTGCAATCAGTTCTCTCCAAAACCGGAAACGAAATCCGTCACACAGCTGAAAAGGCGATTCCTGTATTGCCGCTTGTCACTTCAACAATGGGCTGTCCCGGTTTCAGCTCGCCTCGTTCCTGCGCCCGGTCCATGATATAGCGCGCGATTCTGTCTTTGACTGACCCGGACGGATTAAGGAATTCCCTCTTTGCATAAATAAGACTTTCTTTTCCATCCAGTATATCTATTACATTCATGGTCTTACAGTTCATTTTTTTGCTTAATCTCTTAAAACAAGTTTCCACTTCCCATAAATGGTCCGATATTTACATGAATAATACCATTTCTCTTCTGGATCAAATCATTTCTGGTTACTACATATTTAGGATAGTTGTCCCGTATCATTTCCAATGGAGCATATTCTCGATTCTCCGTGTTCAAACTGTCCATTATCGTCATCACAACCTGTATATATGAGTATTGCATAGTTGGATCTCTCATAATAAAATCACATTCAAGTCTGCCTATTCGACCCACGCTCACCTCATATCCCTTTGCCTTTGCATAAATGTAAACAATGTTCTCCATGACAGGACCATAATTAATACGATTGTCTGTATTGGTTAAAAAGTAGAAGCCCAGATCTGCAAGATAGTGCTTTTGTTCCCCTGAAATCGACTTTCTCGACTTAAGATCAAACCTCTCGCATTTATATAGTATCTTTGCATCAATCAAAACCTGTATGTAACGATTCAAGGTTTCACGAGTAATGTCACTTCCTGCTTTATGTAAATCTGAAAGAATATTTGTAAGACTGGCAGTTGCTCCGAAATTATTGATGATATAGGTTTGCACAGTATTAAAAACCGATACATTCCGTATCTTCACACGCCTGCGAATATCTTTTTCAAATATTTCCCTTATAACATCTTTTATATATTTTCTCTTATCCTCCAGACCGGATAATTTAAGTGTTTTGGGAAATCCTCCTTCGATAATGTAGTTTTCAAATTCCATGGTTACATCGGAATCCAGCGGCAGCTTTAAAAACTGTTTCATTCCAAGATACTCATCAAAGGTCAATGGATACATTTCAAATTCCAGGTAACGTCCTGTCAGTTTTGTGACCAGTTCTCCGCTGAGAAGATATGAATTGGAACCGGTAATGAAAATAGAATATATCTCTTCTTCTCTAAAAGCATTGATGACTTCTTCAAAATTTTTAACATTCTGAATCTCATCAATAAACAAATATTTCACTCCTTCTGCTGTACTGAGTTGTTCAATCAATGTCTCTAAC
>JAGHSD010000152.1 GCA_018066045.1 Candidatus Darwinimomas equi
GTATAAATCTGACGGCAAACAAAAGCAGATTGTAGATTACTTCGTTTATCCCGCACATTACGATGGGAAGAAAGATATATTCATCGTAATACAAACGGCTGAAGAAACCGTTCATAAAACCTATCCATCCGAAAATCAGCGTAAAATACCCGAACGGACCGCTATAGAATACATCCATCAACAGTCCTGCAAGTATACCGTATAAAACGCCTTCCCTTTCCCCGTAAACGAATCCGATTGTAAAAACAATAATAAGCAAAAGATTCGGTGAAACCACCAGAAAAGGCAGAAAAGGAAATACACTTGTCTCAAGAACAAATGCTGTAATTATTATTAAAATGTTTACTATCGCTCTTCTCATTGCTGCTTAAGTGTTGTTATGACAAGAACTTCCTGAATATTGTCAAACTCCGCAACGGGAACCAGATATCCGCTCTTCGTCAGATTATTGGCATCCATAGAGATTTCCGTTGCAAACCCTATAAGAATTCCCGGAAGATATTTAGAACTTACATTAGATGTTACGATCTTGTCTCCGTCTTTAATGTCTGCCTCTGCAAGGGCGTCCTGAAGAAGAAGTCTTCCTGATTTATATGTTTCAAGACTTCCGGTAATAATGCATTCATCTCCTGACTGCATAGCCATTGCACTGATTCTGCTGGAATCATCTATGATACTTCTTACTTTTGCGTAATTCGGACCCGTTTCCGATACAATTCCTATAAGACCTCCGTCTGCGATTACGTTCATGTCAACTGCAATCCCGTCATCGGTTCCCTTATCTATCTTGAATTCATTAAACCAGCCTACTGAATCTTTCGCGATTACCCTGGCACCGATTTTTTCGTATTTACCGTATTCTTTATCAAGTTTATATAATTCCCTGAGACGGTCAAGTTCAACATTGGCCTGCTCCAGTCGTGTATTTTCCATCATCAGTTCATCAATCGTTGCCTGAAGCTCGATATTTTCAACAGCTATTTCTTCAGTCGTACGGCTTTCAAGAATAGCATTATTAACTGCTGTTCCGAGTTTGCTTACAACTGACTGAACAGGTGTCAGTACTGTTCCTATTGCCTGTTTCACGGGAGAAAGTGCATCACCGTTCATGGTGGTAACAATGATCATTATTGCACACACCACGGTAAGTACAAGCAGTATGATAAAGTTGTTATGCTTTTTCATTAATCTATAAATCCTTTCTCTTTGAAACTGAAATAGTTATTGTCTCCGATGATTATATGGTCTATAAGCTTTATTCCTATGGCTTCAGCCCCGCATTTAACACGTTCCGTCGCTTCATGATCTGCATCACTCGGAAGCGCATCTGAATACGGATGATTGTGAACAAGCAATATCCTTGATGCATGATGCCGAAGCGAGTCTTCTAAAATGTCTCTCACGCTTACAAGTGAAGTATCACATGTTCCCCTGGTCATGACACATGAATCAATCAATCTGAATCTGTTGTCCAGATATGCTACTCTCAGCTCCTCTTTTTCGAGATAGCGAAGTTCCTGAGTAAAATAACACGCGCAGTCATGCGGAGTCTTCAGAACCACTTCTTTTCTGTCTCCGGTAAGCGAACTTCTCCATATACGGCGTACCAGTTCACCTATACACAGTATCTGCACCGCCTTAACAGGTCCGATGCCTCTGATATCATTCAATTCCTGAAATGTATAATGAAGAATTGATGATATACCTTCATGTGATCTGTGACCGTTTATCAGTCTGTCCGACAGTGTGAGTACATCCATATCCTTCGATCCGGTTCGAAGAAGAACCGCAAGGAGTTCCGTTTCCGTCAATGATTCCGGTCCGAATTTCCGGCATTTCTCATAAGGCTTTTCATCATCGCTTCTGTCACAGATTCTCAGTATTCGTTTATCGTTCATTGTTGTCCTTTCGTGCCTCTCCAAGCGCTTCCGAACAACATTGTTTATTATCTGCAGACTACGCCGGCATCAAAAAGCTTCTGAACCGCCGTCAGTATACCGGTCTTTGCATGATACCATGTCAACCCTCCCTGGAAGAATGCCGTATACGGAGGACGCATAGGTCCGTCACAGCTGAGTTCAATCGAAGCACCTGAAATAAAATTCCCGGCTGCCATAATAACCTGTGAATCATATCCCGGCATATCCGACGGGACAGGTCTTACAAACGAATCCACCGGAGCAGCAGACTGTATTCCTTCGCAAAATGCTCTCAGACCGTCCGGAGCACCGAAATTCACTGCCTGAATAATATCATGCCTGCCTTCAAAAGGACGCGGTGAAACATCAAAGCCAAGCTTTTCAAGTATAAACGCAGCAAACACAGCTCCTTTTTCTGCTCCCGCAACAACCTGCGACGACATAAACAGTCCCTGGAACATATCTTTATTTACTCCAAGATTTGCTCCTATTTCTTTTCCGAGTCCTGGTGCAGTGAGTCTGTATGCGGATTTTTCGACCATATCGGAATTACCGACTATATAACCGCCTATAGGAGCAAGACCGCCTCCCGGATTCTTAATAAGAGATCCGACCATAATATCCGCACCGACTTCAAGCGGTTCCTTATCCTCAACAAACTCTCCGTAACAGTTGTCAACCATGACACGAAGTTCAGGTTTCACGGATTTAACAAACCGTACAAGTTCTCCTATCTCATCAACGGAAAATGCAGGTCTCTGTGCATATCCTCTGGATCTCTGTATCTCGACAAGCGCGGTTTTTTCGTTTATCGCATCTCTGATTGCTTCGTAATCAAAGCCGAAATCATCCTTCAGATCAACCTGCCGGTATGTTACGCCGTACTCAGCCAGGCTTCCTGCTGCTCCGTTTAATCCTATTATACTATCGAGCGTGTCGTACGGTTTCCCGCACGGGCAGAGAAGTTCATCTCCCGGCCGCAGATTCCCGAACAGTGCCGTAGATATTGCATGCGTTCCGCTTATAAGCTGTGCCCTGACCAGAGCATCTTCACCTCTGAAAACAGATGCATATACACTCTCCAGTTTGTCTCTTCCGGAAGCGTCGTAGCCGTATCCGGTAGTTTTAACGAAATCTGTCTCGCTGACACGGTTCTCCCGGAAAGCAGAAAGTACTTTCAGCTGATTTATCTCGGCAAGTTTATCAATTTCTTCGAATCTCTCCGAAAGAGCCTTTTCAGCCTCTCTTCCTAATTCGTATACATCGGAACTTATTCCGAAGTTTCTGTAATTATCCTCGAGCACTCTGTTAATATCCATTTATAATCATCCTCACTTACCGGACTGTCTATCCATGTCACGTTTTTCTCATGTCTCAGCCACGTAAACTGTCGCTTTGCATAGTGCCTTGAATTGAGCTTTATCTCCTCAACAGCCTTACCGATATCTTCACAGTTTATCAGCTCCTTATATCCTATACCCTGCATTGAAACGTTCGTACTGCTGCATCCTGTTGAAAGCAGATATCTGATTTCGGATTCAAGACCGCGATTCATCATATCATCAACTCTCTGATCTATAAGGCCGTACAGTTCATTACGGTTCCTGTTTAATGCAAGGTAAATGAAGTCGTAAGGCGATTCATTCTGCGCTTCACGGCGATTGTGTTCCGATATCCTGTATCCGTAAAGTTCATAAAACTCCAGTGCCCTTATAACACGCTTTGTATCATTCATGTGAAGTATTTCCGCTGAATCAGGATCGACTTGCCTGAGTCTCTCAAACAGTTCGCCTGCCCCGTGCATTTCAAGGTCATTTTCAAGATGTTCACGCACGGAACCATCCGACTCGGTTATTCCGAAATCCGTATCATATACAAGTGCATGTATATAAAAACCTGTTCCTCCGACCACTATGGGAATCTTACCCCTGTTCAGAATATCATCAACACACTTCTTTGCCGCTTCTTTATAATCAGCAATTGAGTAATCTGTCCGGGGATCACAGACATCGATCATATGATGGGGTACCCCGTCCATCTCTTCCACGGTGACTTTAGCCGTTCCGATATTCATATATCTGTAAACCTGCATTGAATCCGCACTGACTATTTCTCCGTTAATATCTTTTGCCAGTCTGACACCTAATGCTGATTTTCCGGTTGCGGTCGGTCCCGATATTATTATCAAAGGTTTCTTTTTCATACTATTCTTTTGAATTTTTTCTCCAGATCAGTCTGTGAAAACTCAATCATTGTAGGTCTTCCGTGCGGACAACAGTATGGATTATCACATTTCAGCAATTCACGTATAAGCATATCCGCTTCTGTATATGACAGTTTCTGTCCTCCCTTGACTGCTGCCTTACATGCCATGGATGCAGTCTTCTCAATTACACGGATCACATCTCTGTGACCTGCTTCATTTGTATACTCTGATATCATATCCTTAAGAAGTTCTGCTTTATCAATTGACGGAAGTTTATCCGGAACGGCCCTTACGGCGTACTCATTTCCTCCAAAATGCTCAATCTCATATCCGGCCGCGGTAAAATCATCTGTATTTTCAGCCAGTATTGAAGCTTCCGTATCACTTAATGTGATTATATAAGGCGGATCTATCATCTGGGACATCGTCTGCGATGCTTTGAACTGCTTCAGCAATCTTTCAAAAAATACTTTCTCATGTGCTGCATGCTGGTCCATAATATACATTTTCGAATCATATTCGATTATCCAGTATGTTGAAAACACCTGCCCTATAAGTCTGTAAACCGGCTCGGCCTGTCTCGCATCGCCCTGAGAAAGAAAGCTTGTCTGATTATGAACAGCCTCTTTGGAAGATCCGACACATATATCGGAACCGTTCGGTTCGGAATCCGCTTCAAAAACCGGAACCGTCGGAATACGTGATAACCTGTTCCTCTCAAAAGGCTCGGCAGGGCGTGCCGCCGTTCTGATTTCGCGTACCGCTTCCGCTGTCCCGCCGGAACTGTCATTTCTTTCATCTAAAACCGCATGCGGAACATGTGCCTTTGCATTTAGTGCATCCTTTACAGCTCTGTATACTTCGTCATATACCTCCATCGGTTTCGAGAATCTGACATCCATTTTCGTGGGATGAACATTGACATCCATGGAATCCGGACTTATCCCGATGATAAGAACTGCAAACGGAAACTGATGCTGCATGAGTCTTTCCTCATATGCATCCTCTATAGCTTTAGAAATAACAGAGGATTTGATGTATCTTCCGTTTACGAAATAATTCTCAAAGTTTCTGTTCGGACGCGAAACCTCAGGTTTACCGATGAGTCCGGATACAGAGAAATGCTCAGATGAATACTGCACGCTGATAAGCGAACCGGTAATATCTCTTCCGTAAATCTGATATACAATATCCTTTATTTCACCGTTTCCCGATGTAAACAGTTTAGTCTGTCCGTTATTTATAAATCTGAAGCTTATATCCGGATGAGACAAAGCCAATTTCTCAATCAGCTCTGCTATATGTGATGCTTCTGTAACTGCTGTTTTAAGAAACTTTTTTCTTGCGGGAACATTGTAAAACAGATCTCTTGTTATAATCGTTGTTCCGTCAGGTGCCCCGACTTCTTCGTATGATATTTCCTCTCCGCCCTCGATAGCATATCTTGTTGCAGTCAGATGTCTTCTGTTTTGGTTATTATCTCTGTTCTGGTAACAGCCGCAATACTTGAAAGAGCCTCACCTCTGAATCCAAGCGAATGAATCGACATAAGATCATCCGCGTCCGTAATTTTTCCGGTTGCATGACGAAGAAATGCTGTCCTTACCTCTTCGCAGTTTATTCCGCATCCGTTATCGGTTATTCTTATCAGATCTGTTCCGCCATTTTTAATTTCGACAGTAACGGCAGATGCCCCTGCGTCGATTGAATTTTCAACAAGTTCCTTCACAACAGAAGAAGGCCTCTCAATTACTTCACCGGCCGCAATCTTATCTATTGTTTCTTTGCTGAGTACTTTAATCATAATTTCACTCTGTTATTTACAGTATTCTGCAGTTTGTATAATTCATTCAAAGCATCTATCGGTGTCATGGAAGAAAGATCCAGTTTCGATATCTCGCCTATAATATCATCATCCTTTGTGGTCTCAAACAGTGATAACTGTCCTGCATCGACTTCATTCTGTCTCTGAACCGGTTTGTGTGATTTTTCAGGAACGCCTAATTCCGCAATTTCCTTTGCCCTGAATGCGATATCCGAATTTGACAGTTCCTCAACCAGTTCCTTCGCCCTTCTGAGCACTGATTCGGGAAGACCGGCCAGGCGTGCGACCTGAATACCATAGGATTTATCCGCACCGCCCTTGACTATCTTCCTGAGAAACGCGATATTGTCCCCCTGCTCCTTAACCGCAATACAATAATTCTGAACACCGCCAAGCGTACCTTCAAGCTCAGTAAGTTCATGATAATGAGTTGCAAACAGGGTCTTCGCGCCAAGTATCTTCCTGTCATTGATATGCTCTACAACAGCCCATGCGATAGACAATCCGTCAAATGTTGACGTTCCCCTGCCTATCTCATCCATTATGATAAGACTGTCTTTTGTTGCGTTTCTGAGTATATTTGCAACCTCTGTCATCTCGACCATAAAAGTTGACTGCCCGGCAGCAAGATCATCCGAAGCCCCGACTCTGGTGAATACACGGTCACATACACTGATATCGGCAGAAGCCGCGGGAACAAATGAACCGATCTGAGCCATAATACATATCAGCGCAACCTGGCGCATATACGTCGATTTACCCGCCACATTCGGTCCGGTAATAATAGCGAACCTGTTTTTGTTATCGTCAAGTAGCGTATCATTTGCTATAAACTTTCCCGCCTCAAGCATCTTTTCAACAACAGGATGTCTGCCATCCTTGATTGAAATCACACTTTTTGTATTTATTGACGGACGTGTGTAATTGTTTGTATACGCCGTATGTGCAAGAGATGCTATCACATCCGTCTGTGCGACAGCTCCCGCTGTAGTCTGAATACGGGATACCTGTGCCGCCACGGACTCTCTTACCTGAGAGAACAGTTCATACTCAAGCGTATAAAGCCTGTCCTCTGCTCCGAGTATCACGTCCTCCAGTTCTTTCAGTTCCGGAGTCGTATAACGTTCACAATTGGTCAGTGTCTGCTTTCTGAGATAATAATCAGGTGCCATATCTCTGAATGCATTGGTGATCTCTATGCAGTATCCGAAAACCTTGTTGTACTTTATCCTTAAAGTCTTTATACCTGTTTTTTCTCTTTCTTTGGCTTCAAGTTCAGCAAGCCATGTCTTGCCCTCGGTCTTGGCATTGCGCAGCCTGTCAACCTCTTCGCTGTATCCCGGTTTAATAATATTACCCTCATGAAGCGTCAGCGGAGGTTCTTCCGAAATCGCACTGTCCAGAAGCCTATGTATATCGTCAAGGGGATCGATCTTATTGTAAAGTTCAGTCAGAAGACTGCAGTCAAATGTTCCCAGCACGCCGCGTATCGGCTCAAGCATCTCGATAGAGCTCTTTAGCGCAATCAGATCTCTGGCTCCTGCAAGGCCGGAGCTTACCCTTCCCATAAGTCTTTCAAGATCATAGACCGGACGGATATACTCCCTGAGTTCCTCCATGTTGATATAATTGCCAAGAAGCTGTTCAACAGCATCCTGCCTCTCTCTGATCTTATCGATGTCAACAAGCGGCTGCTCAATATATGAACGAAGAAGCCGCGCTCCCATCGCCGTTCCGGTTTTATCAAGCACCCAGAGCAATGTACCTCTGCGCTCTTTGTTTCTCATCGTTTCAGTCAGTTCAAGATTGCGCCGTGTTGCCGCATCAATCATCATGAACTCACCGGACTGATAAACGACCAGATTTGTGATGTTTGAACATCCGTGCTTCTGTGTGTCATACAGGTATCTGAGTGCCGCACCGGCAGCAAGTTCTCCTGCCGCATAATCGGCAAGGCCCAGGCCTTCCAGACTATGTACCTTAAAATGATCCCTCAAAATCGATGAAACCGTATCATCGGAATAATACGAGTCGTCAAGCACATTTACGGAAATATTGAAGTTAAGAGCAGATACGTCAGCCCCTGACATCTCAAGCTCTTTGTTGCAGAGCAGTTCGACGGGTCTGAATTTCTGAAGCTCATCAAAAAGAGTCCTTACCCCTTCCGTCTCCGTCACGCGAAAATCTCCCGTACTGATATCCGTCATGCATATTCCGAAACGGCCTCCGATATATGCAACAGAACAAAGATAATTATTTCTGGATTCATCGAGTTCATTTGACCCGGTCATGGTTCCCGGTGTCACGACACGGATAACATCCCTTTTTACGATTCCTTTTGCAAGTTTCGGATCCTCAAGCTGTTCTGCTATTGCAACCTTGTATCCTTTGCTGACAAGCTTGTATTAGTACGAGTCAACCGCATGATGAGGAACCCCGCACATCGGAGCCCTTTCCTCAAGTCCGCAGTCTTTTCCCGTCAGTGTAAGCTCCAGCTCCTTAGATGCGATCTTTGCGTCATCAAAAAACATTTCATAAAAATCACCGAGACGGTAAAACAGAATACAACCCGGGTATTCTTTCTTGGTCTCCATATATTGCTGCATCATCGGTGATAACATCAGATAATCTCTCCTGTATAATAAAATCCCTTTGCTTCAATAAGCTTAACATCAACTATTGTTCCGATAAGAGTACTGTCTCCCGGAACATGGACAACCATGTTGTTGCTCAGTCTTCCGGTAACATATCCCTCCATATGATCATCAATATCCTCGATCAGTGCCGACATCCGCTTTCCCGCATGAACGGCAGTCTTCTCGGCCGCAATTTCCTGAACCCGCGAAAGCAGCCTGTCAAACCTTTTCTTTATAACCTCAGGATCCGTCTGATCAGGAAACTCCGCCGCCGGCGTACCTGTCCTTTTTGAATAGATAAAGGTGAATGCCGACTCGAACCGGGCCTTCTCAACCACATCCATAGTATCGTCAAAATCCTGATCGGTCTCTCCCGGGAATCCTACAATTATATCCGTTGTAATTGATATATCCGGTACCCTGTTTCTTATTTTTTCGACAAGTTCAAGATATGATTCCTTTGTATAATGCCGGTTCATCCGCTTAAGCAATGACGTACTTCCCGACTGAAGCGGCAGATGAAGATGCCTGCACACCTTAGGTTCGGATGCCATAACATCTATAAGCTCATCCGAAAGATCCTTCGGATGTGATGTCATGAATCTCACTCTCTCAAGTCCTTCTATAGCGCATACCTCACGCAGAAGCTGAGGAAAACCGATCGTGCTTCCGTCTGTGATCTTTCCGTCCTTCATCACACGTTTCCCGTATGAGTTGACATTCTGTCCTAAAAGCATGACCTCCTTCACTCCGCTGTCAACAAGTCCTCTGATCTCATTCAGTATGTCTTCCGGATTCCGTGACCGCTCTCTTCCTCTGACATACGGAACGATACAGTACGTACAGAAATTATCACATCCGTACATGATATTCACACCCGACTTGAACGGATATACCCTGTTAACAGGAAGTCTGTCAGCTTCATCATTGATTTCTTCGGCCGTATCAAAAACCCTCTTTCCCGTTTCGATCACCTGACTGATAAGCTTCGGGAATTTCCAGATATTATGTGTTCCGAAAACAAGACTGACAAAAGGATACGACTTCTTTATCTTCTCAACCTCATCCGGTTCCTGCATCATGCATCCGCAGATTCCGATTATCATATCCGGGTTGCTGCGTTTGATATTCTTAAGCTGACCGAGATGTCCGTATACTCTCTCGTTTGCATTCTCGCGCACGGTACAGGTATTGATTATGACTATATCTGCCTGTTCGGAATCAATTTCCGTATAACCCATGCCGGTCAGCACTCCGGAAAGCTTTTCGGAATCTCTGGCATTCATCTGACACCCGAATGTAGTTATATGATAGGTTTTTAACATCAATCCAACCTCTTATATGTTCTGATTATCTGTTCTGCCACTCTGAGACCATCCATCGCGGCACTGGTTATTCCTCCTGCATATCCCGCGCCTTCTCCGCAGGGATATACTCCGCTTATATCCGACATAAAAAATTCATTCCTCGGTATCCTTACCGGAGAAGAAGTCCTGCTCTCCACACCTGCGAGTATCGCATCGTATCTCCCGAAGCCCCTGATCCGCGCGTCAAACACCGGTATTGCCTCATGTATGGAATCATATATGTATTGCGGCAGAAATTCATCAAGTCTGGAAAATGCTGACGTCCCGCAGAATTCCGGCTTTACATCTCCGAAGGCAACGGTATCGCGTTTTTCAAGATAATCACCCAGCAGCTGGACAGGTATATGCCCGTTACCGTATGAATATGCCGCTTTCTCAAGTTTCCTTTGAAAATCAATTCCCGCTAAAACATCACCCGGGCCGAAATCATCAGGTGTTACCGTAACTACAATTGCAGAATTCGCATTTTCCGAATTCCTGCCGGAATAGCTCATCCCGTTTACGGTCTTACATCCCTCTTCGGAAGAAGCATCTATAACATATCCTCCCGGGCACATACAGAAAGAATATACACCTCTTCCGCCTGAAACCGTCTGAGTCAGTTTATAGCCGGCCGGGCTGAGGAAATCCGCCTCGCGTCCGGACTGTGAGACATCTATCATATGCTGCGGATGCTGTATCCTTAATCCGACAGCAAACGGTTTCGCCTCCATACGGAAACCGCGTGACTTCAGCATATAAAAAGTATCTCTTGCCGAATGGCCTGTTGCCAGTATCAGAGCTTCACACTCTAAAACAGAATCATCACTTAGTTTTACTGATCTCAAACTGCTTCCGGAATGTTCTATATCCGTAAGCGCCGTATTGAATCGCACTTCTCCGCCGAGTCTGATGATTTCCTTTCGTATGTTGGATACTATCCCGATAAGTCTGTCTGTTCCGATATGGGGATTGTGAACATACAGGATATCACTGTCGGCTCCGAAATCAACAAAAGTATTAAGAATCTCCGTATTTCTTCCGTTTGTATCTTTAACCAGTGTATTCAGTTTGCCGTCGGAGAATGTTCCCGCTCCGCCTTCACCGAAAGAAACATTGGATGCGGTATCAAGTTCTCCCGTCTCCCAGAAATGAGTTACTGTCGCCTTTCTCGAAACAGCATCCTCTCCACGTTCGATTATGATCGGTTTTAATCCGGCTCTGGCAAGTGCCAGTCCCGCAAACATCCCTGCCGGTCCGAATCCGACAACTACAGGTCTGTTTTTCAGTATGCCCTCACCGTTCTCCGGAAGACGATAACATACCGATTTATCTTTGATAATATTTACATCCTTACATGCCGCAAGGATCTTTTTTTCATCTTTGACTTCTGCCTGAATCGTATATGAATAACAGATATCATCTTTCTTTCTGGCATCAAGAGATCTCTTGACTATATAATATGTCTCAAGCGCATCTTTTCTGATTCCAAGCAGCCTGCAGATCCTGTCTTCAAGCTCCTTGTCCGTATGATGTATATTAAGCTTTAATTGGTTTATTCTGATCATTTTCCGCAAAGAGATCCGCTCAGCCATGCCCAGTGCAGATTATATCCTCCGCACATTCCGTCCACGTCACACATTTCTCCGATAACATAGACACCCGGAACACTCTTAAGTTCAAAACTGTCCGTAAGTTCTGAAAGCGGGACTCCTCCCATACATACCTGAGCATGGTCAAACCTTGATATCCGGTCCACCCTGAAACTGACTTCTTCGTATACCGGAGAAGTGTATCTGTCCGTCAGGAACTTCGGAACATCCGACCGGTCCGGCGCCATATTTAAAACAATACTGCAGTTCTTTCCTTTATCGAAAGCTTCCGATATGAATCTGCTTACCTGAAGTACCGGCACTCCGCTCAGGCTGTCTTTTCTCACCTGAACTTCACCTGTGTCTTTTTTCAGCAGCACTCCGTCTGCAAATGCCGACACAGAAGCTATTATCCTTTTTCCGCTGTTGACGCTGCAGAAATCATTATCTTCAACATATACCGGGCAAAGTGCCGGAAGAATACGTGTATACTTTACTCCAAGCTTTTCAAGTATCCTGTAACCGCTCCCGTTTGATCCCGTTTTCTTACATGCAGATGAACCGCATGCAAGGATGACTCTGTCATAACTGCTTCTCAGACCGTCTATATCAATGTCACCGCAGTTTATACGGAACAAAACACCCAGCCGCGAGGCTTCCTGCTTCAGTGCATCGACTACTGTTTCTGCATCGTCCGTTACGGGATAACAATATCCGTTCCTTTCATGAATCCCGATTCCGACTGATCTGAAAAAACCGATTGCATCCTCCGTTCCGAACTCTTCAAGCAGTTTTTGCATCCGCACACTGTCTTCTGTATTGAAACAGCCTGCATTCATAACCGTATTCGTAAGATTGCATTTTCCGTGTCCGGTAAGCGCAAGCTTCAGTCCGGCTTTGTCTTTATGTTCATATACGGTAACCTGATCTCCGCGTCTTGCCGCACAGATACATGCTGCAAGTCCGGATGCCCCGGCACCTATAATTGCAGTTTTCCTGATATATGTCATCTGACAAACCTCTTGATTACAGGAAACTTACTTAATTCCTCTTTAGTGATTGATCCTGTCACAATAACCATGAATCCATATACCGCAACTGCTATAACAACACAAACTGCCGTAATAACAAAACTTGAATCTGTCTTCTTTTCAATCAGGATCTTCACAATGTACGTCACTATTCCCATCACGGCTGACGCTATTAACGGTTTAATATAAGTCAGCATAATATCCTGTTTATGACCAAGCTTCTTATTCAATGATACCTGGTTAAGAATACACATCAGGACAGCGAACAGAACATAACCTATTACCACTGCAATGATACCCATGTTGAATACACGAAGCATTATGATCATAACAATCAGATGAATGATAAGTGATAATACTGCATTTACAACCGGGATTCTCATATAATTGTTACCCTGCAGCACGGCATTGGTAACTGTCGAGATGGAATAAAACAGCACTCCGAAGGATCCTATCAGTGTCATGGCAGCTGCCAGACTGCTCTTTCCGAAAAGCAATGTTATTATCGGTCCTCCGAGTACAGTCAGACCTACTGATGCCGGAAGCGCGATAAGTACCGTATATCTGAGTGCAAGTGTAAACGCATCATTTACTCCTTTTCTGTTATTTGCAGCTGATGCCGCAGCCATAACAGGTATAAGAGATGATGACAGTGAATTTGCTATGGCAATAGGAATGTTGGCAAGTGTCTTGAATCTGCTCGTGAACACTCCCCAGTCTGCCGCAACTGACGAAGGATCTATACCGAAATATCCGACCATTGTGGAAGTAAATACCTCGGCATCGATTATATTTGTCAGATTATATACCGCAGTAGAAAGTACTACCGGAATAACTGTCAGGAAAAGAACCTTGCTTATTGTCTTATAGTCTTCTTTCTGAACGCCGGATTTTTCCGAAGCATTTACCTTTGTTTTCCATTCTTTTCTCTTTTTTATGAATAGAATAAAAAGAACAATCAGTGCCGTCAGCGCTCCTGCTCCGGTTTCTATAGTTCCGCCTGCAGCTCCCCATGCGGATGCGACGCTTGTTCCTTTTGCAACTTCAAGAGCCATATGGCACAGCCACCATGCAGCTCCGACCGATACCAGCGCATTGACGATCTGTTCAAGAATCTGCGAAACAGCTGTCGGAACCATCGTAGACTGTCCCTGGAAATATCCTCTCATTACCCCGAGATATGTCATGATCCATACTGTGGGGGCAAGAGAAATAAGCGCATATTTGCATAAAGGAAGCTGATAAAAAACATTTGCAAACCAGTCCGCTGTCAGCCAGAGAAACAGGAAACAGATAAATCCGACTACCGTTGCATATATAAGGCTTACCTTCAGTATTCGATCCGCATTAAGGTAGTCATCGTCCGCAAGTCTTGCCGAAACCATCTTGCTTACAGACAGCGGCAGTGAATATGAAGAAAGCAGGAGTATGATGGCATATATCTCATACGCCACTGAATAATACCCCATTCCCTCATCACCGACTATCCTTACAAGCGGAATCCGGTATGCAAGACCTATAAGTCTTACCAGAATTCCTGCAACTGCAAGTATTGTTCCCTGAATCAGGAAATTATTCGTTTTCTTCTTGTTACCATTAGTTTGTTCTGCTGCCATCCGCTCCGTATATCTCCGTGTCTTCAAATTTTGATGATTTTATGATACATATCCATGTCTTTCCCTTATTGAATCTGATTTCATTCCCTTCGGTATCATAGTATCTCGTAACCCCGAATTCTCCGTCTTTTTTTGACGTAAAAGGCATACACCGTCCGTTTGTAAATACATATCCGTAGGAATCGTCATGAACATTAATATTCAGATACTGCGTAGTAGCATAATATCCGCTCGGATAATACTGAAAAACAACATTCTTAACAGTTATCGGGCCCTCATCACCCTTATGCTCTTTACCGTATTGGTATCTGTGATACAGTCCGTCTTCTTCATCGTAGTCAAACCATGGTTCGTTGTACGGATAACCCGGAACGATTCTGACTGCTTCCAGACTAAGAGCCTTATCAAAAACTATTTCGTCATCGCCTCTGGCAAATCTGAAATGACCGTTATGTTCGGAATACTCTGTGCTGTACTCATCCTGATATCCCAGCTTTTCGATTGCTTCTCTCAGCATTTCCCCGCTTGTGTAGGCATTGTGCGGTGCTTTCTTATCCCTGCTTCTGTAAAAAGTCGCAGAACCGGAGCCCATTATTCCGTTGATATTGTCAAGATTATCTAAGTATGGAAGCGCAAATGTTGACTGTCCGTAATGTGCATAAACAGCATCCCATTCAAGTGCAAAATACGTGTAATACGTTCTGCAGCTTCTTACGGATCCGATTCTTTCAAGATCATCGTAATCTTCTATTACGCTCATATACCTGTTCATCGTACCCTCAACAGGAGCTTCATATACCACTCCGGCCCTGTTTATTCCGTATTGGGGCGCCGCTTCTTTATCGTTACTCATCATCACGGCAACAGGTCTTCTGTTTCCGATTTCAACAGGAACCATCTCTCCGGTCAGATATGACTGTATCATTCCGTCATGTTCTTCTCTTTCGTCTGTCTCCACGGTTTCGGGTTCGGTCTCCGGCTCCGGTACGTTCTCGATTACTATAGTTCTGGTTTCTGATTCCGGTTCGGGTCCGGACTGGTCAATAACGATTTCCTCTTTTTTTGCACAACAGCAAAGCAGCAGTGCCGCAAGTACAACATATATAATTGTGCATATGGTTTTTTTCATCTTGTATAGCCGATCTTATCAAGTATTCTTCTCTGCAGCTCTTCCATCTCCTGTCTTTCCTCATCTTCAATATGATCATAACCAAGAAGATGAAGCATGCTGTGGCAGGTAAGAAAAGCAAGTTCGCGTTTTCTCGTATGTCCGTACTCCTGTGCCTGTGATATGATTTTCTCTGCACAGAGAACGATATCTCCAAGAACTGTTTCGCCCGTCTCCGGATTCCTGTCTCCGATCGGGAATGACAGAACATCGGTAACCTTATTTATTCCGCGAAATTCGTTGTTAAGTGCCTTGATTTCCTGTTCATCAACAACAGTAACCGATACCTCCGCTTCTTTACGGTATTTCATGTATTCAAGAGTCCCGTTCACTGTATCACTGATGATATCCATCCACGGAATGTGCATTTTTCTTTCTGCTTCGTAATTGTAATATATAGTCATCTTATGCCTCCCCGAACCTTCTTCTCCGGTATGACTCGTGATTTTTTGATGCCTGACGTTTCTCATACTTTTCATATGCATCCACTATCTTCTGTACCAGCGGATGACGGACAACATCTTTGCTCGTAAGCTCACAGAAACCGATCTCATCGATATTTCTCAGCACACGCTCCGCGGTATCAAGACCTGATACAGTATCATGCGGGAGATCTTTCTGGGTACGGTCTCCGGTAATTACTGCCTTCGATCCGAATCCGATTCTTGTCAGGAACATCTTCATCTGCGCTGATGTTGTATTCTGAGCCTCATCTAAAATAATGTATGCATTGTCCAGCGTCCTTCCGCGCATGTATGCAAGCGGGGCAACTTCAATAAGGCCTTTCTCTGAATTGTGCAGAAAACTTTCCGCACCCATTATCTGATACAATGCATCATAAAGCGGTCTGAGATAAGGATCTATCTTGCTTTGAAGATCTCCCGGAAGGAATCCTAATTTTTCCCCTGCCTCTATTGCAGGCCGTGTAAGAATTATTCTCTGGACTTCACCGTCCTTGAATGCCTGTATGGCCATAGCCATGGCAAGATACGTTTTTCCTGTACCGGCCGGACCGATTCCGAATGTGATCATATTCTTCCGGATGGAATCAACATACGCCTTCTGTCCCAAAGTCTTCGGCTTTACCGGTTTACCCATTACAGTACGGCATATTATATCCTTATCAATTTCGACAAGTTCTTTTTCTCTGTCCTCCATTGATAATGCTATAGCATAATCAACATTCTGTTCCATGATAGTATTTCCTCTTTTTGCAAGCTCAACAAGACTGCTGAACACCGATGCGGCATGTCTGCAGCCTGACTCGTCTCCGGTTATCTTGAAATCTCCGTTTCGCTCAAAAATAGATACATGAAAGGAACGCTCGATCTTTTTCAGATAAGCGTCAAGCTCTCCGCAAACGTTTTGTTCATATTCAATTGGCACTTCTAAAAGAATTTCTGCCATAATAACTCAACATATATTATACTACAAAAGAAGCAGGGCATAAAGCCTTGCTTCTTTAATAATAAGCTGTTCAATATATCAATATTTACGCTTTCTTGCAGCCTCGGATTTCTTTTTACGCTTAACTGACGGTTTCTCGTAAGCTTCACGTTTGCGGATTTCCTGCTGGATACCTGCCTTAGCACAATTTATCTTAAATCTTCTCAGTGCGCTGTCAAGGCTCTCATTCTCTTTAACGATAACTGTAGACACTCAGCACACCTCCCTTCGGTTCATATTTTTTCGCGAACTGTCTAATTATAACACATTAAACACATTCGTCAATATTTTTGCTATTATTTTGGCGCCTTCTTTGTTCGGGTGAAGTCCGTCCCTGGTATACTTTCTTTCATCTCCGACCTCTTCCGCATACAGTTTTTGAAGATTGATATACTCCAGTTCCGGAAATGCATTACAGAAATTAGGATACCAGATACTCTGTTCTTCTGTCTTCCTGTTTACTTCCTCAAGGTTGGCAAGTGCTTTCCATTCATCTTTTACAAGATCCGGATGAATATGTATCTGAGAAGCTACATATACTTTGACCTTTGCAATAAAGCACTGCTGAACCATAGCCATAATATTGGCTCTGACTACACTCTGGTCGCATCCCATTATGTAATCATTTCCGCCGCCCATAATCATGACAATATCCGGCTTCTTATCCAGTACATCACGCTTGATCCTGGCAAGCATTCCGCCTGTCGTATCTCCGTTGATACCGGCATTAATGACTTCCCAGCCCAGATTCTCTCCAAGAATTGACGTCCACTTATCTGCTCCGTACAATCCGTAACAGAATGTCTGACTGTCACCTAAACAAATCAACTTCATTACTTTGTCTGCTCCTTGACTATTTCAGCTGCTTTTGCAAAAGCATCGTTAATGCCTTCAGGATTCTTTCCGCCGGCCTGAGCCATGTTCGGACGTCCGCCTCCGCCGCCGCCTACACATGCAGCAATTGCCTTGATGATATTTCCGGCATGTGCACCTTTATCAAGTGCGGCCTGTCCGCACGTTACCATGATATTAACCTTACCGTCGTTAACTCCGGCAAGAACAACCACACCGCCTTCTGTCTTATCCTTGAGCATATCGCCGTAATTTCTGAGCTCATCCATTCCGATATTGTCCATCTGTTTCGTAACGAATTTGATTCCGTTGATCTCTGTAATATCATCATTCATCTTCTTCATTACATGCTGGGCATACTGAGCTTTAGTCTTCTCTACTTCAGCCTTGAGGGACTTTATCTCATCCATCATGGACTGAAGCTTGTGAAGAAGATCTGCCGGTGTTGATTTAACCATTCTTGCAGCTTCAAACATCTCAGACTCAAGATTGTCATAATATCTGATAAGATTATCCGATGTCAGTGCTTCAATACGTCGAACACCTGCAGCAATTCCCGATTCGGAAACGATCTTGAACGCCATGATATCAGATGTGTTCTTTACATGCGTACCGCCGCAGAACTCCTTGGAATCTCCCATTGTTACGACACGAACCGAATCTCCGTATTTTTCTCCGAACAGAGCCATGGCACCGGTTTTCTTTGCATCTTCAATGCTCATTACTTCCGTTACTACCGGGATGGCTTTTCTGATTTCTTCATTTACCTTCTTCTCTACCTGCTTAAGTTCTTCACTTGAAACACTCTTGAAGTGCGTGAAATCAAAACGGAGTCTGTCGCTTGATACAAGGCTTCCGGCCTGCTCAACATGTGATCCGAGCACTTCCCTCAGTGCCTTCTGAAGAAGATGCGTACATGAATGGTTCCTGCTTGTTGCCTCACGGTTTGCCCTGTCAACTTTCATGCTGACAAGATCCTTTACCTCAAGCATTCCGTATTCCATATAACCGACATGTCCGACCTTTTCTCCCTTGAGCAGGATTACATCCTCAACAACGAATCTGGCCGACTGGTCTTCGATAACGCCCTTGTCCGCAAGCTGTCCGCCTTTGGTTGCATAGAAAGGAGTGGAATCCGTAATAATAGTTCCTCTGTCGCCTTCAGCAAGAGCCTGCACGATTTCATTTTCGTTTGTGATTGCTGTTATTCTGCCGTTTCCGATAAGCTGATCATATCCTATAAATTGTGTGAAAAGTGACGGATCAAGCTCATCATAAACCGTTGCATCAGCTCCCATATAGTTGGTTGTCTTACGTGCCTTACGTGCGGTTTCTTTCTGCTTTGTCATACAGTCATTGAATCCGTCTGTATCTACCTTGAGGCCTTTCTCCTCAAGTATCTCTATCGTAAGATCAATCGGGAATCCGTATGTATCATAAAGCTTGAAGGCATTCTCTCCTGTAAGCGTATCGACATTCTGCTCTTTCATCTCATTCTCGATGTAATCCAGAATTTCAAGTCCCTGACTGATGGTCTTGCTGAATTTATCCTCTTCGGATGTAAGAACGCTGAGAATCATATCACGTTTCTCTTCAAGCTCAGGATATCCGTCCTTCGATGAATCTATTACAGTCTTGGCTAATTCAGCCAGGAATTTGCCTTCTATTCCAAGCTTAAGTCCGTGTCTTGCGGCACGTCTTAACAGTCTTCTGAATACATATCCGCGGCCTTCATTGGACGGCATGATTCCGTCACTTGCCATGAATGTGCATGAACGGACATGATCGGTAATAAGCCTGAGACTGATATCCTTCTCCGGATCCTCTTTGTATTTTGTATGAGCTGTCTCCGCTACCTTATCAAGAAGAGCCTTGATGGTATCGACTTCGAATATAGAATCAACATCCTGAACAACAACAGCAAGACGTTCAAGTCCCATACCCGTGTCGATGTTCTTGTTGGCAAGCTCCGTATAATTGCCGTGTCCGTCTCCGTCAAACTGTGTGAATACGTTGTTCCAGACTTCCATATATCTGTCGCAGTCGCAGCCTACCGTGCAGGTCGGTTTTCCGCATCCGTATTTCTCACCGCGGTCATAGTACACCTCCGAGCAGGGGCCGCAGGGGCCTGATCCGTGCTCCCAGAAGTCGTCTTCCTTACCGAAGCGGAATATTCTTTCTGCCGGAATACCGATCTCATCATGCCAGATATTCCATGCCTCGTCATCGTCCTGATATACCGACGGATAGAGTCTGTCCGCTTCAAGACCTACTACTTCTGTCAGGAATTCCCATGTCCACGCGATTGCCTCATGTTTGAAATAATCACCGAACGAGAAATTGCCGAGCATTTCAAAAAATGTACCGTGTCTTGCGGTCTTTCCGACATTCTCAATATCACCTGTACGAATGCACTTCTGACATGTAGCCATACGTCTGTTGGGAGGAATCTCCTGTCCCGTGAAATACGGCTTCAGAGGTGCCATTCCCGCATTGATCAGAAGCAGTGATTTGTCATTATGCGGAACCAGTGAAAAACTTCCGCGTGTTAGATGTTCCTTTGATGTAAAGAAATCCAAAAACATCTGTCTCAGTTCATTAACTCCGTAATACTTCTTGCTCATATCTATCTCCTAATTATTATTATATTTATTATCCAGCAGTATCATTACTACGAGCGAGCCGAGGATCAGTATGATACCGAGTACCGATCTGGCTCCCATCGCCTCATGCAGGAATATCGCTCCAAAAATGCAGCTGAAAACCGGTTCAAACAGACTGAAGATTGCTGCCATGGCAGCTCCTAAATGCTTTATTCCTTCAAGCTGCAGAGCAAAACCGACTATATTGTTCAATACTGCACATATTATAAGCACCAGCAGTGCCTTAGGCGGAACCGGTTCAAATATTCTTCCTGTCCCGACTCCGAATATAAATGATCCTATACAGGAAACTATGGTCACATAAAACAGGATAACAAACGGATCATAATCCGTGAGATGTGCCTTCTCTTCTATCAGCATATATGTTGCAAAACCGAAGCTGGAACATACTGCCAGTATAACACCTATTGCATTACCCTGTCCCGATGAGTTTGAGACTAACAGTGAAACGCTCAGGCAGGCGACTGCAAATATGATCCATTTGTAAACCGGCATTTTATCCTTGAAGAAAACAAATCCGAGTACAGCCGTGATTATCGGATAAAGGAAATGCAGCGTCGTCGAAACTCCGACATCGAGATATACATAGCTGCTTGTCAGAAGCACTCTTGTAACCACATTTGCTATACCTGCAAGAATTGAAAACAGAAGGACCTTCCGCGGAAGTCTGAATCCTGTTTTCCTCACAAGAATCACCGGAATCAGCAATACCGTGGAAATCAGAAATCCGAGGAAATTAAAACTGTCAGTGTTTCCTCCGAGCAGATTAAACACACTTGTGAAAACAGGAAATGCTCCGAAGATTATTCCGGCCATAGCCACAAAGGCCATTCCCTTGTATGTATTTTTATTCTTCAAATCCGTCATCATCCAAAAGATTCTCTCCGTCTGCCGCGCTTGTTGCAAGCTTGTCACATCTTTCGTTTTCCGGATGATCGGCATGGCCTTTCACCCAGTTGAAACAAACCTCATGACCCTCAATGGCCTTCAGCAGTCTTTTCCATAAATCTATATTTTTGACAGGACCTGATTTTCCTCTTCTCCACCCGTTGGAAACCCAGTTCTCGATCCAATTCTGATTGAAAGCGTCTACAAGATACTTGGAATCTGAATATACCTGAACCTTACACGGACGCGTCAGTGCTTCGAAACCGACTATGCATCCCATCAGTTCCATACGGTTGTTGGTTGTTTCATAATAGCCCTGACTCATGGTCTTCTCATGAATAACACCGCTGTTATCTTCGTACTGAAGTATGGTTCCGTATCCTCCCGGGCCCGGATTACCTCTTGAAGACCCGTCGGAAAACAACTTTACTATGCCCATCGCTGCCTCATTTCTGCTGTTTTGAAGTGAAACTGAATTTGTTTTCGGTTCCGTTGAAAATCCTCTTCACATTGGATGAATGTCTGAACAGCACCATACATACCATGATGATGATCAGTATCATTCCTTCCGTACTCTGCCTGTTGATGAAAAATGTCAGTACCGGGAAAGCAATTGCCGCCACAACAGACCCGAGTGAGATATATCTGCTGATAACAACACAGATAAGAAATATTGCAATCATGCAAAGTGCAACCCTGTAATCAAAAACAAAGATAAAACCTATCGCACTTGAGATGCCTTTTCCTCCCTTAAATCCGAACTGTATCGGAAAACAATGCCCCAGCAATACACCGAATCCCATATAAAGCACGAAAATATATTCTTTGAATATCAGCCTCGCAGCAAGGCAGGGTATAAATCCCTTAAGCATATCTAAAACAAAAACGATAAGTCCCGTCTTCGTTCCCATGACTCTCAGAACATTTGTCGCGCCTACATTTCCGCTTCCCTTGCTGGTGATATCGACTCCGAGAAATTTACTGATATATCTTCCGTTCTGTATGAGTCCGCAGACATATCCGATAACGAGGAGCATGATTCTGTTTATCACTTATCCTCACCTCTTTCCCTGATAAAGAACCTGATCGGAGTACCGCGAAATCCGAACGCCTCTCTTATCCTGTTCTCAAGATACCTTTGATAAGAAAAATGCATGAGTTCCTTATTGTTTACGAAAATAACAAAAGCAGGCGGCTCGATCCCTGTCTGTGTCGCATAGAATACTTTCAGACGTCTGCCCTTATCCGAAGGAGGCTGCTGCATAATCACGGCTTCAGAGATAATCTCATTCAGGACTCCCGTCTGTATCCTCAGCGTCTGGCTCTGACGAACCATATCAATAATATCAAAAAGCCTGTCCAGTCTCTGTCCCGTAAGTGCCGATACGAATATATACTCGGCGTAAGGCATAAAACTCAAAGTGTTTTTTATCTTATTTGTAAATTCATATATCGTCTTGTCATTCTTTTCGATAAGATCCCATTTGTTGACGGCAACGATCACGCCCTTGCCTCTTTCATGAGCTATACCCGCAATCTTGGCATCCTGCTCCGTAACACCCTCATCCGCATCGATAACAAGCACACATATATCGGCCCTTTCAACTGCGCTTACCGTCCTGATAATCGAAGATCTCTCAAGCTCCTCTTTAATCTTATTCTTTCTTCTTAGTCCGGCTGTATCGATGAAAATATACTCTTCACCGTTCCTTTTCACAACAGTATCAATAGCATCTCTTGTAGTACCCGCAATATCGGAAACTATAACACGGTTCTCACCTAAAAGCTTGTTGATGATAGATGACTTTCCGGTATTCGGTTTCCCTATCAGCGCAATCTTCGGCCTCTCGTCTTCTGAAATATCCGCAGCCTGACCGGGTTTAAAATGCGCGGTTACCTCGTCAAGAAGATCACCTATTCCGAGTCTTGAGGCAGCGGACACGCCTACGGGATCTCCAATGCCTAAATTATAGAATTCGTAAATATCATTTCCGAACTTTGCCTGACTGTCGACTTTGTTTACGCACAGAACCACCGGTTTGTGTGATTTTCTGAGCATATCGCAGACACGGAAATCCGCATCCACAAGTCCCTGACGTACATCTGTTATGAAAATGATAACGTCTGCCGTTGCTATGGCTGTTTCTGCCTGCGCCCGCATGTGTGCCAGCATCTCATCGCTTGTATCCGGTTCTATACCGCCCGTATCGATAAGGGTAAAACTCTTGTCGAGCCATGTGCACTCGGCATATATACGGTCACGCGTAACACCCGGTGTATCCTTGACTATGCTTATCTGATCACCGGCCAGCACGTTAAACAATGTTGATTTTCCTACGTTGGGTCTTCCGACTATTGCTACTATCGGCTTACTCATCTTTCACCTCAAGAATTTACTATATCGTTTACAAAATCGTATCCGGATGCTTCCTGGATGCACACTGTGATCCCGAGTTCCTTTTCCACATCCTCTTTTGTAATATCATCAAGGAATACCTCTTCTCCGCTTCTGAACATATTTACGGGAAGATACAGACATGTTCCGAGAGCTTTTCCCTTAAGCTGTCTGATAATATCTCCTCCTGTTATCAGACCGGAAACTGTTATCGTCTCCCCGAAAAACTCATTTCTTATCTCGTACAGATGCACCCTTTTATTCGGGCATACCGCATTAATATCTTCAATGATTTTCTTCAGCACCGGATATGCCAGTTTTCCGGTTGCCACGGATATCTCTCCGGAAGTATCATCCGGCCTGATATCACTGATTGCATCAGCGCTTTCCTCCATGAAAAGTCTGAGCATACCGACACCGTTTTCAAGCTGAAGATAACCGTCATAGGTCTCTTCACCCGGCAGATCCTTTCCTGCAAGCAGATATATCTCATCACTTGCGTGAACAAAATGAATACCGTACATATCCAGCGCCTTCCGCTGGCATTCTTCAACAATTTCGATTGTTTCCAGCGCAGTCGTACAGTCAACCGGATCAATCTTGGCAAGTCCTTCACGGAATTTTGTCATACCGACAGGCACGACGCTTACACTTTCCATAACGGGTGCCCACTTCAGCATATCATTCAGAGTTTTTCTGAGCTGATCTCCGTCATTCCATCCCGGACACATAACGATCTGTCCGTTCATGGTGATACCTGCCTCATACAGTCTGTCGATGAACTTAAGGCTGTCTCCCGCGAAGCGGTTATTCAGCATACGGCATCTGAGTCCGGGATCCGTCGTATGAACCGAGATATTAATCGGCGAAAGTCTGTATCTGATGATCCTCTCCACGTCATGCTCATTCATATTGGTAAGCGTTACATAATTACCCTGAAGAAAGCTGAGTCTGGAATCATCGTCCTTGAAATACAGAGTACTCCTCATTCCTTTCGGCATCTGATCAATAAAACAGAAAATACAGTTATTGGTACATCTACGGTATTCACTCATCAGCCCGTCTCCGAATTCGAGACCGGGATCCTCATAATCATGCTCTATATCTAATTCCCACTGCTCTCCGTTCGGTTTTTCAATCAGCATAAGCATGCGGGAAGAATTAATAAGAATTCTGTAATCAAGAATATCCTCAATCTCTTTCCCGTCAATACTCACAAGCCTGTCGCCTGCACAGACGCCAAGCTGATCTGCTATTGAATCAGGCACAACTGCCTTGATCTCATGTCTAAATTGCTCAAACATACCCACAATATTTTACGATTTATCGTCGTAAATGTAAAGATTACAACAAGATATTGCACCATCAAAATCATAGTGATATATTATTAAAAAAAGACACAGGAAGGTGACAAAATGCCCGCAGATTTCAGTTGGAAAGACCGATTACCGATAGCTCCGCTTAAAATTGTTGCACTTGACGGATGCAGGGAACTCGCGTCTATGATTGATCAGCATATAGTTGAATACAGAAGCAAGAATCACTTTGATGATAATTCACTTGTCAGGAATCTGCACTACAGCGATTATGACAAAGAATCCTACATCATAGAGGCTGTGACTCCGCGTTTCGGAACCGGTGAGGGCAAGGCAATAATCAACGAATCAACCAGAGGCTGTGATCTTTATATCATGGTTGACGTAACAAATCATTCGATTGAATATACGGTAAACGGACACAAGAATTATATGTCCCCTGACGATCATTATCAGAATCTTAAGAGAGTCATCGCCGCAAGTGCCGCTCATGCAAAGCGCATCAATGTAATCATGCCGTTCCTGTATGAATCAAGACAGCACAAACGCTCCGGACGTGAGTCTCTTGACTGTGCAATCGTACTCGAAGAACTTCACAACATGGGCGTTCACAACATAATAACCGTTGATGCTCATGATCCGAGGGTACAGAATGCCGTTCCTCTGACCGGATTTGACAACTTCATGCCAACCTACCAGTTTGTAAAAACCATGTTTACAAATGTGAACGACATAGTGATCGATAAGGATCATCTTATGTGCATCAGTCCCGATGAAGGTGCTATGGACCGTGCGGTATATCTTGCCAATAACTTAGAGGTTGATATGGGTATGTTCTATAAGAGACGTGACTACTCTCGCGTTGTCAACGGAAGAAACCCGATAGTTGCACATGAATTCCTTGGTACCAATGTGGAAGGAAAGGACGTAATCATCGTTGATGACATTATCTCGTCAGGCGAGAGCATGCTTGATACTGCCAAGGCACTCAAGCAGAGACTCGCAAAGCGTGTAATCATATGCACGACATTCGGTCTGTTTACAAACGGACTTGATGCTTTCGACAAAGCTTATCAGGACGGAATGATTGATTATGTCATCACGACCAATCTGAACTACAGAAATCCGGAACTGCTTAAACGTAAATGGTATCTTGAGGCTGATATGAGCCGCTACATGGCTGCGATAATCAACTATTTCAACCATGACGCTCCGATATCAGAAGAGCTCCAGCCTACTGTCAAGATTCAGAACTTTGTCCGCAAGCGTATTAAAGATAAATATGATTATATAGGAAGTATTGTATAACAGAGACTCATCAGATGATGAGTCTCTGACTCATTTCAGGACTTCTCTTCCTTTTCGTTTAAAAAGATCCATCATCTCGGCCGTAAGGCTGACACTGTCCTGCAGAGCAGGAACCCTGTCCCTCGGCATCCAGTCTGCAAATCCAAGTTCCACTCCGTCCGGCCTGGGACCGTTGTCTCCGTCAGCTTCGCAGAAAAAGCCGCAAAGCAGCGAATCCGAAAATGCCCACGGCTGACTCTTGTAATATCTCAGATTCTTTACTCTTATACTGGTTTCCTCATACACTTCCCTAGCAACAGTCTGTTCCAGCGTCTCTCCGATTTCTGCAAATCCGGCTATAAGTGCATACTTGTCATACCTCATCCTGTCTTTATACTTTGTCAGAAGTATTGTATCTTCATGTATCACCCCGACTATGACCACCGGACATATCTTCGGATAAACCGTGATACCGCAGTTTCCGCATATCATTGCCCTTTCCGTATCGCTGAGTTTCATAGATGAACCGCAGCATCCGCAGTATCTGTTCTTTTCATACCATCCTGCAATGGAAAATGCTGTCAGCGTTCCGAATTTAAGCCAGTCCGGTCCTGGTGTGCGAAGTTCTTTTATATTATGGTATTCGTATCCCATAGACTCTAACTTCGCTGATGCCGATGCGTCCGTCGAATAAAAGAACATATCATCATCGACACTTATGAGATACCTGCCGTCTCCTGTATCAGCCTCACCGTATGTCGGCATGGACAGTCTGTCCTCATCTATCCTGCACAATATGCCGTTCCCGCGTATAAAAACAATATAAGAGCCCTTCCCGGGCTTTCTTATGTCATACTGGTTATAAAGAATTTTAGGTGATATATCCTGTACCATCAGCTTATACTTCCTTCTGCGTCAAATGCATTCCTCACATATTTTACTTCGTGCCCGTCAATTCCCACACAATCAAAACGGACATTTACTGTTTCGGGGATATGATGTGAATACAGATAGTACCGGGCAACCCTGATTATCTGCTTTCTTTTTGCCGCACTGACTGCCTCAAGTGCTGTCCCCGCATGGGAATTCCCCCTGTACTTGACTTCGACAAATACAACGGTCCTTCCGTCCATAGCAACTATGTCGATCTCGCCTGTTCTTATCCTGTAATTCCGCTGAATCACTTTCATACCTGAATCAGTCAGAAAAGAACATGCGATATCCTCATATTGCGATCCGGTAACTCTTTTATTCAATTATCTCCCGGAGACCTGTATTTTTGTTTTCCGCTTCTTTTGCTTTATACTTCTTTTGTTTATTTACCGAGAACCTTGTCTGTAATAAAACTCTTTCTGTGAATCGGAGTCAGTCCGAATTCTCTGATTGCAGCCATATGCTGAGCGGTTCCGTATCCCTTGTGTTTTGCAAAACCGTATTCAGGATACAGCCTGTCATATTCGATCATCAGATGATCTCTGCTCACCTTCGCCAGTATACTGGCAGCCGCAATGCTGACAGATTTTGCATCGCCTTTCACTATTCCGACCTGTCTGATGGCAACTTCCGGAATAGTAACCGCATCATTCAGCAGCAGATCCGGCTCGACGGAAAGCCGGCTGATTGCGATTCTCATGGCTCTGTACGTTGCCTGAAGGATATTGATCTCATCTATCACCTGATTATCAACAATACCGACAGCCCAGGCAGCCGCCTTTTCCTTTATTTCAACGAACAGCTCTTCCCTGCGTTTTTCGCTGAGTTTCTTGGAATCATTCAGATACAGAATTTCTGCATCGGACGGCAGGATGCACGCCCCGGCGACGACAGGTCCCGCAAGCGGACCTCTGCCTGCTTCATCTATTCCGCAGATAATATGATATTCCCCGGAATACCTGTTTTCAAATTCATGCATCAGAGCAAGTCTTTCACGCTCCTGAAGGAGCTTTTCTTCTTTCATATCAGTCAGATACCCTTTCAAGCGTTATCCTTCCGAGTCTTCCGCTTCTGAAATCATTTATCAGGATGTTTTCGGCCTTCTCATAATCGGGTTCACCGCCTGGTCTTAAACATCCCCGCACTTTGACGATTGCATCGGCAAGCTGCTGATAACCGGAAATCTTATCTTCGGAATCTTTATTATACGCAGTCTCAAGACAGGCCGGAACATTTGCAATAAGCCATTTTCCCAGTGTTTCCGCCAGTTCTGAAGTATTCACTATCAGGTCATTTACAGACCCGATGAATGCTATCATTTCCCCCGTATGTTCATCTTCGAATTTCGGCCACAGTATCCCCGGAGTATCAAGCAGTTCTATCTGTGTGATCAGTCTTATCCATTGATTTCCCCGGGTAACACCGGGTTTATTTCCTGTCTTCGCGGCACTTTTTCCCGCAATGGTATTGATAAGCGTCGACTTTCCGACATTCGGAATCCCCGCAACCATTGCCCTGACAGGTCTGTTGATTATACCCCTCGCCCTGTCTCTTTCCCGTTATTCAGCCGATGCCCTGTCTATGCAGGCCATAAGTTCTCTCATATCGGCTTTCTTACGGGAATCCATATACATGCATTCGCATCCCTGCGAAACATAATACTCTTTCCATTCTTTATTGGATTTCTCATCAGCCATATCGGCCTTGTTCAGAATAATTATTCTTCCCTTGCCCTTACCAAGCCTGTCGATATCAGGATTTCTGGTTGCCTGCGGTGCTCTTGCATCAACCATCTCAATAATAAGATCAATGACCTTAATATCCTCCTGCATATTCCTTACCGCCTTGGTCGTATGACCTGGATACCATTGAATTTTCATCTATCTCAACCTTCCGAGTTTTTTTATCGGCTTGGTCCTGAACCATGCCTTACCTATTATTCTGTATTTCTTTATATTCCCGGTTTTTTCATATCTTGAATCCTCACTCGCCTTTCTGTTATCTCCTACAACAAAATATTCATCGGATGCGAGTTTAACCGGTTTTGACGCTATACCTGCAAGACTTATACTGTCAAATTCCGGGTTATCATTTAGTACATTTCCGTTAATAAACACCTTTCCGTCGGCAATCATTACCGTTTCACCGGGAAGCCCTATTATTCTTTTTATGGTTGTTTCCGGGACAGGAACAGTCTCATCTCTGGCATCAAGATCATCGGCAATTACATCATCCATATAATATGCAATCAGATCATATCTGCCCGGATCGGAAAAATGATACGATATCCTGTTAATCAGTACTTTATCTCCCGGCTCTATAGCAGGCTGCATGGACTGACCGGTCATTACCGTACTCTGTCCGAATCCCCACACAAGAAACCACGCTATCGAGATTGTCACGATAACATGCACGATCAGAAGAAGTATTGTTCTGTATCCTGTAGACTCAAACATGCTTATATTTTACCAAAAATCAAAGGGGACACGCAAGCATAAGCATGTCCCCTTTTATAATCACAGATTGATTATCTTCCTAATTCTTTAACCTTAGCAGCTTTTCCTACTCTGTCTCTAAGGTAGTAAAGTTTTGCTCTGCGTACTTTACCCTTACGTACTACTTCAATCCTGTCAACTGAAGGGCTGTGCAGCGGCCATGTCTTCTCAACGCCGATTCCGTTGGAATTCTTACGTACTGTGAATGTCTCGCGTGCTCCGCCGTTCTGACGCTTTGTAACTGTACCTTCAAAGATCCGAATTCTCTCACGGTTACCCTCTTTGATCTTGTTGTGTACTCTCACAGTATCACCAACAGAAAACTGATCAACGCAGGCCTTAAGCTGCTCATTTTCGATCTCTCTGATAATGTCGTTCATTTGTTGTCCTCCTAATAGTATTAGGC
>JAGHSD010000003.1 GCA_018066045.1 Candidatus Darwinimomas equi
GTGTGTACAGTCATTTATCTACGGTGTAAACACTCCGTCCAGATGGGGTACACAGGCTCCGTTCACCAATATCACACTTGACTGGACAGTGCCGGGAGACATGAAGAACCTTAATGCTATCGTAGGCGGAGAGGAACTTGGTTTCACATACGGTGAGTGTCAGGCAGAGATGGATATGGTCAACAAGGCATTTATCGAGACTATGATCGAAGGCGATGCCAACGGAAGAGGATTCCAGTATCCGATACCGACATATTCCATCACGAGAGATTTTGACTGGAACGAGTCAGAGAACAACAAGCTTCTTTTCGAGATGACTGCAAAGTACGGAACACCGTATTTCTCAAACTATATCAATTCAGATATGGAACCGAGTGATGTCCGTTCAATGTGCTGCAGACTGCGCCTTGACTTAAGGGAACTCAGAAAGAAATCAGGCGGATTCTTCGGCAGCGGTGAATCAACAGGTTCCGTAGGTGTAGTTACAATCAACCTTCCGAGAATCGCATATCTTGCGGAGAATAAGGAAGACTTCTATGCACGCCTTGACAGACTTATGGATATCTCTGCACGTTCACTTAAGACAAAGCGTACGGTTATTACAAAGCTTCTTGATGCGGGACTGTATCCGTACACCAAGAGATATCTGGGAACATTTGAGAATCATTTCTCAACCATCGGCCTTATCGGAATGAACGAGGCAGGACTCAATGCAAAATGGCTCAAAAAGGATCTTACAAGTGAGGAAGTTCAGGAGTTTGCAATTGAAGTACTGAACCATATGCGCGAGAAACTTTCCGATTATCAGGAAAAGTACGGTGACCTTTATAATCTTGAAGCAACACCGGCAGAGTCAACTACATACAGATTTGCAAAGCATGACAAGGAAGAGTTCCCAGACATAATCACGGCAAATGAGAACGGAACACCGTATTATACAAACTCAAGCCATCTTCCTGTAGGATATACAGAGGATATATTCACGGCACTTGACATTCAGGATGAGCTTCAGACCCTTTATACATCGGGAACAGTATTCCATGCATTCCTTGGTGAGAAGCTTCCGGACTGGAAGTCAGCTGCAAATCTTGTCAGAAAGGTTGCAGAGAATTATAAGCTTCCGTATTATACGATGAGCCCGACATACTCTGTATGTAAGGATCACGGTTATCTGTCAGGTGAACAGTTTACCTGTCCTATCTGCGGAAAACCGGCAGAGGTATACAGCAGGATTACAGGATACTACCGTCCTGTCCAGAACTGGAATGACGGCAAGGCTCAGGAATTCAAGGACAGAGCACTATATGATATCGGCAAGTCAAAACTGACACATACAGGACCTAATATGGAAGGAATCAAGGGTGTCAGGGAAAATGCTTACAAGGAGCCGGTTGCAGATACGATCATTGAAAAGAGCGATGCACCGAACATCCTGTTTGCAACACCTACATGTCCGAACTGCAAGCTTGCGGCAGCGCTTCTTGACAAGGCCGGAATACCTTATGTGAAAATGATAGCAGAAGAGCATCCTGATCTGGTGGAGAAGTACGGAATCAAGCAGGCACCGACACTGGTTATGGTTAACGGAGACTCATTTGAGAAGTTCCGCGGTGTATCTGATATTAAGGGCTATCTTTCAGCTGTAAAAGCATGACAGTAAAACGGAGTGAATTATGTACGATATAATAATCGTAGGCGGAGGGCCGGCAGGAATGACTGCGGCCCTTTATGGCCTCAGAAACGGTAAATCAGTTTTAGTAATAGAAAAAGCAGGCTTCGGAGGACAGATCACATATTCACCGAGAGTGGAGAATATTCCGGGCTTTCAGGTAGTCAGCGGAAATGAATTTGCAGATAAGTTTATGGAGCAGATTCTTGGACAGGGAGCAGATGTTGAGCTTGAAGAAGTATGCGAAGTGATTGATGAAGGCGATAAGAAGATAGTAAAGACTGTGGAGGGATCTGCATTTGAAAGCCGCACAGTTATCATCGCAGCAGGAGTAAAGCACCGCATGCTCGGCCTTGAAGGAGAAAACGAACTGGTTGGCGAGGGTATTTCATTCTGCGCCGTATGCGACGGAGACTTCTATAAGGGAAAGACTGTATGCGTTGCAGGCGGCGGAAATTCTGCATTCGTTGAGGCAGTACTTCTGGCAGATAAATGTTCGGAAGTAATCATGCTTCAGGATCTGTCAGATTTCACCGCAGATAAGAAACTGCAGGAAGATTTCTTCAAACACGACAATGTAAAGACACATACCGATACAAAAATACTTTCACTGGTTACGGATAAAGGTTCACTTACAGGCGTAGAGATACAGAACAAACTGACCGGTGAAAAACAGATTGTAAACTGTGACGGTCTGTTCGTGGCTATCGGGCTGATTCCGCAGAATGAGCCGTATGAGAAATTAGCTGATCTGAACAGCTACGGATACTTCGACAGTACCGAAGATTGCACGACAAAAACCCCGGGTATATTTGTTGCGGGTGACTGCAGATCCAAGAAAGTCCGTCAGGTGACAACTGCATGTGCTGATGGTGCAAGGGCAGCACTTGCGGCATGTGATTTTCTGCGATAAAGCCGACTTATAGATATTACTTATTGTAAGCAAAATAGACAAAAATCATGTTGACTTTTGTGCAATGTGATTTATAATGAAATCAACTGATAGAGGTTGCGGCTGACAAGAGTAACTTCATTCATGGAGCAGGAGCTTGTGAAGTGAAAGGGGATGCCGCCGAAGGGATGACCGGTCCTGTGAGGTCATTACCTGGGACTTCGGATAATATCCGTCGGACTGTCGCTTGAAATATAAAGCGGAGAGCTGTCATGATGAATATCGTAGCTGCGAATTGTCATGATGGACTATCATGACAATTTTTTATTTATTAGGAGGAAAAGGTTATGTTTATGAATTCATTTTGGGCACTGGTACCGCCTGTTTTAGCTATTGCACTGGCGCTCATCATCAAAGAGGCTTACAGTGCTCTGTTTATCGGAGGAGTTATAGGTGCGCTCTTCGTAGCAAACTTCCAGCCGGTAGCTGCACTCGATACTCTGGTTAATGAAGGACTTGTTCCGGCAGTTGCAGATAACGCAGGTATCTTCATATTCCTGGTACTTCTGGGAATTATAGTTGCTCTGGTTAATCTGTCAGGCGGATCGGCTGCATTCGGAAGATGGGCAGCGGTTCATATCAAGACAAAGGTAGGAGCGATGCTTGCAACTTTCGTTTTAGGAATTCTTATCTTCATCGATGATTACTTCAACTGTCTTACAGTCGGTGCTGTTATGAGACCGGTAACCGACAGCCATAAGATATCACGTCAGAAGCTGGCATATCTTATTGATGCAACGGCAGCTCCTGTATGTATGATCGCTCCGGTTTCATCATGGGCAGCAGCTGTTTCATCTACAGCCGAAGATCTTAATACGGGAATAAGCGGAATCGAGCTTTTCATCAGGGCCATCCCGTTCAACTTCTATTCACTGTTTACATTTGTTTTTATCATTACTATCGGTATCATGAATTTTGATTACGGTACAATGAAGAAATATCAGGATGCAGCTGAAAAAGGGAATCTCGGAGGACTTGAGAACGCAGAAGAGACAAAAATCAGCACAAGAGGTAAAATTATAGATCTTGTAATTCCTGTACTTGTTTTAGTTGTTACATGTACTATCGGAATGCTTTATGTCGGCGGATTCTTTGATGCAGAATCAGGAAACTTCCACAGCATTATCGGAGCATTCGGTGATACAGATGCATTTGTAGCACTTCCGTGGGGAGCTATCATAGCTCTGATTTTCGAAGTTATCTATGTACTTCTCAGAAGAACGGCAAACTTCAAAGAGTCTATGGAATGTGTAAAGACAGGATTCTTTGCAATGGTTCCGCCGATCATTATCCTTACTCTTGCAGTAACACTTAAGAACATGACAACACTCCTCGGAGCACGTGAGTTCATCGGAGGACTTATGGCAGGAGCAGCAGCAAGTCTCTTCAGTCTGCTTCCGGCAGTAATCTTCCTGGTTGGATGTTTCCTTGCATTTGCAACAGGTACATCATGGGGTACATTCGGAATTCTCATCCCGATTGTAACGGCTATGTTCCCTGCAGATTCACCGCTTCTTATAATTGGTATCTCTGCATGCCTTGCAGGCGCTGTTTGCGGAGATCATTGCTCACCGATTTCGGATACAACTATCATGTCATCTGCAGGAGCTCAGTGTGAGCACGTAACTCACGTTGCTACACAGCTTCCGTACGCGATTACAGTTGCAGCAATTTCATTCGTAATGTATATTGTTGCAGGTTTCTTACAGAATGCAGCGGTTTGTCTTATCATAGGTGCAGTTCTGACAGTACTTACACTTATTGTTATAAAAAATATTACTAAGAAAAAAGCACAGTGATGAGTAATTAAAAAACGGACGGATTTTATATTATGCTGACAAATACACGGGATCTGGGCGGGATCAAAACCAAAGACGGAAAGACCATAGTTCACGGAAAGCTTATGAGAGGCGGAATGCTGATAAGAGCTACTGACGAAGAAGTGGCTTTTCTTGAGAGTATTCCGGTTACGCGGGTTGTGGATTTCAGAACTCCGATTGAAGTAAAGGAAATACCGGACAGAGATATCAAGACGGCAGAATTTATTTATCTTCCGCCGATAAGAAGTTTTGAAACCGGAATTACACACGAAAAAGGTGCCGATGCCAGTCTGGAAGGACTTATCAAGGCCAGCATAACAAAGGATCCTGACTATGCGCTGAAATATTTTATAGAATTCTACAAAGGTCTGGTTACCACTGATAAAGCAATTGAAGCATACAGTGAATTTCTCAGACTGGTGGCCGAGGAAAAAGAGGGCGCGATCCTATGGCACTGTACCGGAGGAAAAGACCGGGCCGGAACGGCAGCCATGCTGATAGAAGAGATTTTAGGTGTCAGCCGTGAGGATATCTATAAAGATTATATGCTGACAAACGAATATCTGGAACAGGATACACAGGACTTTATCAGGAAGATGGAGCATCTTGGACCGGCTGAACTCGTAGAAGCTCCGGTCAGAGACTGCTTCCTTGCAAGACCGGAATATATTGAGGCGCTTTATGAATCGGTAGAAAACAAATACGGCAGCATGGAATCATTTATTACCGGGCAGCTCGGTGTGGATGCGGCCATGAAAGCGAAATTAAGAAAAATGTACCTGGAATGATTCGTTCTTCAGGAATCACAGGCGATATGTTTCAGAGGCTTCTCTGCTCTACGCAGGGGAGCCTTTTCATATGGCAGGAAATACTTTCGGATTAAAAAAATGATAGAAACTCGCAATGTATTGTAGTATAATGACTCTGTATGCACTATATCTTGGAGGTATCAGATGGCAAAAGATACATATAATGCGTCCAGCATCACGGTTCTTGAAGGACTGGAGGCCGTACGTAAAAGACCCGGCATGTATATCGGAGGAGTAGGTCAGAAAGGACTCAATCATCTGATTTATGAGATTATGGATAACTCTGTAGACGAGCATCTTGCCGGACACTGCAGTGATGTATGGGTCACTCTCGAAGCTGACGGATCATGTACTGTCAGAGATAACGGACGAGGCATTCCGGTGGAAATGCACGCCAAGGGCGTGTCTGCCGAAAGAGTCGTAATGACCACGCTCCATGCAGGAGGAAAATTTGACAATAAAGCATATAAGACGTCAGGCGGTCTTCACGGAGTAGGATCGTCAGTAGTCAACGCGCTTTCCGAGCATTTTACTATTGAGATATCAAGAGGCGGAAAGGTTTACAGAGATACATATTCAAAGGGCAGACCGACCACAAAACTTGAGAAAGGACTTCTTCCGGAGGTCGGAGTGTCCAGACAGACGGGAACGACTATAAATTTCTTCCCGGATGATTCGGTTTTCGAAAAGACGAGATTCCGTGCTGACTGGCTGAAATCACGTATGCATGAGACAGCATACCTCAATCCGGAACTGGCTCTTCATTATGAAAACAAAAGACACGGTGAAGAGGAGAAGACAGATTTCCATGAGCCCGAAGGAATATCGGCATATGTAAGAGAACTGAATAACGGAAAGAATACGGTAAGTCCGATAATACATTTTAAGGGAATTTCAGATGACGTGGAGGTGGAGACGGCTTTCCAGTTTGTCGATGCATTTGAAGAAAACCTGCTGGGATTCTGCAATAACATTTTCACGCAGGAAGGCGGAACTCATATTACGGGATTCAAGACAAGATTCACGCAGACGATCAACACATATGCAAAGGATCTCGGAATACTCAAGGACAAGGATGTTCCGTTCACCGGACCCGATACCAGAAACGGAATGACCGCAGTTATAGCAATCAAGCATAAAGATCCTATATTTGAAGGACAGACCAAAACCAAACTGGCAAGTGCCGATGCAACCAAAGCTGTGGTAAATGTAGTCGGAGAGGAACTGACAAGATACTTTGACAGGAATGTTGATGTAGTCAAGGCTATAATCAGCTGTGCCGAAAAATCCGCGAAGATCCGCAAGGCCGAAGAGAAAGCAAAAACAAATATGCTTTCAAAGAGCAAATTCACTTTTGATTCCAACGGAAAACTGGCCAACTGCGAATCGAGGAATCCCGAGGAATGCGAGATATTCATAGTCGAAGGAGATTCCGCGGGAGGTACTGCAAAGACTGCGAGAAAACGCCGCTTCCAGGCAATACCTCCGATAAGAGGAAAGATTCTGAATGTTGAAAAAGCATCTATGGATAAAGTGCTCGGGAATGCCGAGATAAAGACCATGATCAACACATTCGGGTGCGGTTTCTCTGAGGGATACGGAAATGATTTTGATATCAGCAAACTGAAATACAATAAGATAATACTTATGACGGATGCTGATGTCGACGGAAGCCATATAGATACGCTGCTTCTTACATTTCTCTACAGATTCATGCCTGATCTGATTACGGAAGGACATGTATACATCGCGCAGCCTCCGCTTTACAAGGCTATACCTTCCAAAGGGGAGAGTGAATATCTGTACGACGACAAGGCGCTGGAAAGATACCGTGAGCAGCACAAAGGCAATTTCCAGCTTCAGAGATACAAGGGTCTGGGTGAAATGGATGCGGATCAGCTGTGGGAGACAACGCTTGATCCGGAGAACAGGAGACTGAAACAGGTTGAGATCGAAGATGCCCGCCTGGCCAATGAAGTTACGGAAATGCTGATGGGAAGCGACGTAGGTCCCAGAAGAGATTTCATCTACGAACATGCAAATGAAGCGGAGATTGATGCATAATGGAGAAAATCATTAAAACAGAATATGGCGAGGAGATGCAGAAGAGCTATCTCGACTATTCAATGAGTGTTATCACATCAAGGGCTATTCCCGATGCAAGGGACGGACTTAAACCGGTACAGAGAAGAGTGCTTTATGATATGAGTGAACTCAGAACAACACACGACAAGCCGCACAGGAAATCTGCACGTATTGTCGGTGATGCCATGGGTAAGTATCATCCGCATGGTGATTCTTCCATATATGAGACTCTGGTAGTTTTAAGTCAGAGCTGGAAGAAAGGCATGCCGCTGGTAGACGGACACGGAAACTTCGGATCCATAGAAGGAGACGGGGCTGCTGCTATGCGATATACAGAAGCCAGACTTCAGAAATTCACAGAAGATGTCTATCTGAAGGATCTTGATAAGACCGTGGAGTATGTGCCCAATTACGACGGAGATACGGTAGAGCCGGAGGTACTTCCGGTGAGGATCCCGAATCTTCTGGTAAACGGTGCAGACGGTATTGCGGTAGGTATGAGTACAAGTATTCCTCCTCACAATTTAGGTGAGGTCTGTGATGCATGTATAGCATATATAAGAAACCGCGACATCACTATCCCTGAACTGATGCGTGTTATGCCGGGACCGGATTTTCCGACAGGCGGAATAATAGCCAACAAGTCGGAACTGCAGTCTGTGTATATGACAGGAGTCGGAAAGCTTAAGCTTCGCGGAAAAGTTGAAGTCGAACTCGGACGAAGAAAGACCGATAAGGACAAACTGGTTATCACGGAAATTCCATATACCATGATAGGTGCGGGAATAGGAAAATTCCTGGAGGATGTCGCATCACTGGTAGAATCCAAAAAACTTCCGGAGATAGTTGATATATCCAATCAGTCCGATAAGGACGGAATGAGAATAGTGCTTGAGCTCAAGAAAGATGCGGATATTGATAAGATAACGAACATCCTTTATAAGAAAACAAAGCTTGAGGATACGTTCGGTGTCAATATGCTTGCGATAGTTCACGGCAGACCGGAGACACTTGATCTGAAAGGAATACTGTCCAATTATCTTGATTTCCAGTATGAAAATCAGACTAAGAAATACAATGTCCTTCTTGCAAAGGCACTTGACAGACAGGAAGTTGAGGAAGGACTTATCAGAGCATGCGATGTCATAGATGAAATCATTAAGATCATACGTTCATCCAAGACAAGAGATCAGGCCAAGGAACGTCTTATGAGCGAACTCGGATTTACAGAGCGTCAGACACAGGCAATACTCGAGATGCGTCTGTATAAACTGATCGGACTTGAGATAGATGCTCTTCTTGCAGAAAACAAGGAAACAAAAAAGAATATAAAGATATACAGGGATATTCTCAAATCCAAGTCCTCAATGGATGAAGTGCTGATTGCCGATCTTGAAGGAATCAAAAAGGAATACGCGATTGCGAGACGTACAAGACTTGAAGATGCCGAAGAAGCGGTATATGAAGAACCGCCTGTCGAAGAGGAAGAAGTTGTATTCGTTATGGATAAATTCGGATACTGCAAGACGATAGACAGGGCGACATATGACAGAAACGCAGAAAATGTCGAGACGGATTACAGGTTCGTGGTACCGGTTTGGAATATAGACAAGATGTGTATTTTTACTTCAGCAGGAAACATGCACAGCGTGAAAGTGCTTGATATTCCGTCAGGAAAACTCAAGGACAAAGGAACACCTCTGGACAATATATGCAAGTACAGTTCGGAAAACGAAGAAGTTCTGGCAGTATATTCATCAGCAGAGATGGACGGATGCAATATGGTATTCGTTACCGCAGGCAGCCTGATAAAGAAGGTTCCGTGTTCGGAATTTGAAACAAATAACAGGACTGTATCCTCGACAAAGCTGGCAGATGGTGATAAGCTTGTTTCTGTAATTCTTATAAATGTTCCCGAGACCGATATTGTTTTAGTAACGGATAATGATTATGTACTGAGATTTCCGATGAGTGAAATAAGTGAGATGAAGAAGACATCAAAGGGCGAGAAGGGAATGAAACTCGGAAAGGACGAAAAAATCGTCAGTGCATGGATTATCGGAGCTACAAGCAGTATCAAAGTCCGAGGCAGAGATCTTCAGATCGGAAGACTGTCAGTAAGTCACAGATACGGCCGCGGAAGCAAGGTAAGACCCCAGTAGTAATATGGTTTTAGGCAGGTGACAGAATGGAAAAGAAATTAAAGGTTGGTGTTTTAGGTGCAACAGGTATGGTAGGTCAGCGCTTTCTTACGCTGCTTGAAAATCACCCGTGGTATGAAGTGACTGTTTTAGCTGCAAGTGCCAGAAGCGCGGGCAGAACATATGAAGAAGCAGTAGGACAGAGATGGAAGATGCAGACACCTATGCCGGAGAAATATAAAGGTATGGTAGTGGAAAATGTTTCCGAAGTTGAGAAAGTTTCTTCACAGTGTGATTTTGTATTCTCGGCTGTCGATATGACAAAAGACGAGATACGTGCTATAGAAGAAGCGTATGCAAAGACGGAGACACCGGTAGTAAGTAATAACTCGGCACACAGATGGACACCGGATGTCCCGATGGTAGTTCCGGAGCTCAACCCTGAGCATTATGAAGTAATAAAGTATCAGAAAGAACGCCTTGGAACAAAGAACGGATTTGTTGCGGTAAAACCGAACTGCTCTATTCAGAGTTACACACCGGCACTTACTGCATGGATGGAATATGAGCCTTATGAGGTTGTAGCAACTACATATCAGGCAATATCCGGAGCAGGAAAGACATTTAAAGACTGGCCGGAGATGGTTGAAAACATTATCCCGTATATCGGCGGTGAAGAAGAGAAATCAGAGATGGAACCGCTTCGCATATGGGGACATATAGAAAACGGCGTTATCGTTCCGGCGAAGGAACCGGTAATTACATGTCAGTGCATCAGGGTTCCGGTTCTTGATGGACATACTGCGGCCGCATTTGTTAAATTCCGCAGGAAAGCATCCAGGGAAGAAATGATAGCAAAGCTCCGTGAATTCAAGGGACTTCCTCAGAAGTATGAGCTTCCGTCTGCACCGAAGCAGTTCATTCAGTACATGGAGGAAGATAACAGACCGCAGGTAAAGTTAGATGTTGATTTTGAGAACGGAATGGGTGTCAGCATCGGAAGACTGCGCGAAGACAAGGTATATGACTGGAAGTTCGTTGGACTTTCACATAATACACTCAGAGGAGCAGCTGGAGGCGGAGTATTGAGCGCCGAGATGCTTACAAAGTTAGGATATATTCAGAGTAAATGATGAAGGATCTGTTTATTGCCGAAAAACCGAGCGTTGCGGCACAGTTTGCCGAAGCACTCGGAATCACGACAAAACGGGGGAATGGTTATATCGAAGATGAAACACACGTAGTAACATGGTGTGTGGGTCATCTGGTGACCATGAGCTATCCGGAAAAATACGATGCAAGATTAAAAAGGTGAGTCTTGAGACGCTGCCTTTTTTGCCTGAAGAATTCAAGTATGAACTTATTGAAAATGTGAAACCGCAGTTCGATACAGTCTCAAGGCTGCTGAACAGAGAAGATGTAGGATGTATATATATCTGTACCGATTCCGGAAGAGAAGGAGAGTATATATACAGACTTGTGGACATGATGGCAGGAGTGAAGGACAAACAGAGAAAGCGTGTGTGGATAGATTCACAGACGAAGGAAGAGATTCTGCGGGGTATCAGAGAAGCAAAAGACTGGTCGGAATATGATAATCTGAGTGCTTCGGCATATCTCAGAGCCAGGGAAGATTATCTGATGGGAATCAATTTTTCCAGACTGCTGACACTGAAGTATGGCAATACTCTTTCGGGTATTATGAACAGAGAGAAAACCGTTCTGAGTATAGGCCGCGTTATGACATGTGTATTAGGAATGGTGGTTAGAAGGGAAAGAGAGATCCGCGATTTTGTGAAAACTCCTTTCTACAGAATAATTGCAGATATAGACGGAATCAGTGCAGAGTGGAAGGCAGTAAAAGGCTCTGAGTATTATGAATCTCAGAAATTATATAAAGAAAACGGATTCAGACAGGAAAAAGATGCGAAAGAACTTCTGGAAAAAATCAGAGGCGGAGACGGAACTGCCGAACTGGTAAAATCGGAAAAGAAGAAAGAAACCAAGAATCCGCCGCTGCTTTATAACCTGGCAGAAATCCAGAATGACTGTTCAAGAAGATTCAAGATAAGCCCGGATGAAACGCTGAAAATAATCCAGGAATTATATGAGAAGAAACTTGTAACATATCCCAGAACTGATGCCAGAGTTTTATCAAGTGCGGTAGCTAAGGAGATAGGAAAGAATCTGAGCGGTATATCAAGACTTCCTCAGTATATAGAATATACAAAGAACATTCTTGATTCCGACAGCTGGAAAAAAATAGGCAAAACAAGATATACAAATGACAGTCAGATAACAGATCATTATGCCATAATTCCGACGGGACAGGGACTGAATGCGCTTAATTCACTTAATTCCATGACAGCGGGAGTATATGATCTCATAGTAAGAAGATTTCTCAGTATCTTTTATCCGCCTGCGATATATGACAGAGTTGCACTCGAATTTGCAGCGGGACGGGAACATTTCTTTGCAAATTTCAAGGTCTGCAGACAGAAAGGATATCTGGAGATTGCAGGAACAGATAAGAAAGACGAAGATGAGACGGCAGAAGCACCGGAAGTTCGAAAGGGGTCAAAACTCCATATTCTCAAAACAGAAATAAAAGAGGGCGAGACGACTCCGCCGAAGAGATATAATTCGGGTTCCATGATACTTGCGATGGAAAATGCCGGTCAGCTGATAGAAGATGAAGAACTCAGAAGTCAGATTAAGGGCAGCGGCATAGGAACATCCGCGACGAGGGCGGAAATACTAAAAAAACTTGTTACCATAAAATATCTGCATCTGAATAACAAGACGCAGATTATCACGCCGACATTGCTTGGTGAGATGGTGTATGAGGCAGTAGATATGAGTATGAGGCAGATGCTTAATCCCGAACTTACGGCAAGCTGGGAAAAAGGTCTGTCATATGTGGCAGAGGGCAGCATTTCCCCGGATGAGTATATGAACAAGTTAAATGCATTTGTATCCGGAAGGTGCTCGTCGGTAATAAAACTAAACAATCAAATGGTATTAAAGGAGAATTATGAAAAAATCAGAAGCAACTATAAGTAATATGTTTGATCTTGAACACACTATAGCAAAAGAACTGTTTGAAGCTCACGAATACCCGTGGGAGATACTGGACGAGATAGGAGATTTCATTATGAAAATCGGCCCGACTCTTCCGGAAGATGAATACTACCATGCAGTAGAGAATGTCTGGATTCATAAAACTGTCAAGGCATATCAGACGATAACCGTAACGGGACCGGCAATCATAGGTGAGAATACGGAGATCCGTCCCGGAGCATTTATAAGAGGAAATGTAATAGCTGGAAAAGACTGCGTCATGGGAAATTCATGCGAATACAAGAACTGCATCCTGTTTGACCATGTGCAGACACCGCATTATAATTATATAGGGGACTCTGTCATCGGATACATGAGCCACACCGGTGCAGCGGCCCTGACAAGCAATATGAAATCAGATAAGAAGCCGGTAGTGATACATTTTGAGGATGAAAATGTGGAAACCGGACGGAGAAAAGTGGGGGCCATGTTAGGTGATCATGTCGAAGTCGGCTGTGGTTCGGTCCTTAATCCGGGTACGGTAATAGGATAAAATACCAATATATATCCCCTTACCAGCGTCAGAGGAACTGTTTCTGCAGGCTGCATAGTGAAAAACACGGCCGAAACTGTTGCAAAAATGAACTGAGTATGATAAACTATCTCGGTGTCGTTAGGAGGATGCTATGAAGATTGCATTAAGTATTTTATTATTATTGGTTTGTATATTCCTTGTAGGAGTTGTTATATTCCAGGAAGGTAATTCACAGGGTCTTGGAGCAGTCGGCGGTATGGCTGAAAGCTACTGGGGCAAGAATAAAGGACGTTCTCTTGAAGGTAAGCTTCATAAGATCACAGCAATTGCAGCTGTACTTTTCATTGTGCTTTCACTTTTACTGAATGTCATTAAGTAATTACTGAAACAGGACAGCACTCCCCGGGAAATACAGAGGGAGTGCTTTTTTTGTCTAATAGGACAGTGCGTCCTATTAGACAAAAACGCTCCGCGGGATGCGCACTCGCGCGAACGGAACTATGTCGCAAGAGCGACCGCGCTCGGCGCGGGCATATCGCAAGCGATATGCTTTGTTCTCTAACAGGACAGTGCGTCCTGCTTAAGTTCGAAGGATATGAAGGATACTATAAAGACAATAGCAAATAACAAGAAGGCATATCATGAGTACTTCATACTTGAGGAATATGAGGCCGGAATAGAATTGTTCGGAACAGAAGTCAAGTCACTAAGGCTCGGACAGTGTTCAATCAAGGAGTCCTGGATAAATATTCATGAGGGTGAAGTGTTCGTTAACGGCATGCATGTGAATACTTATGAGAAAGGTAATATTTTCAACAATGATCCGCTTCGTGTACGAAAGCTTCTTCTGCATAGGAGTGAGATCAGAAAGCTGAATTCAAAACTGCAGGAGAAGGGACTGACATTGATTCCGCTATCGGTTTATTTCAGGGGAAGCCTTGTGAAAGTCAGGGTCGGACTGTGCAAAGGTAAGAAGCTCTATGACAAGAGCGAAGCCCTTGCAAAGAAAGACCAGAAGCGAGACGTCGAAAGAGCGATGAAGGAGAGGTATTAGGGGGCTGTAACGGTTGCGACAGGGATCATGCAGCTGGCGAAGCTATCCGCAAGCGAGTGCGTCAAACTGCAAAACTAAATATAAACGCTAACGAAGATTATTCTTTAGCAGTTGCCTAAGTGCAGCCGTCGGCCTTGAGCACTCACACTTGAGATAACCGGCGTCATCTATGTGAGAAACGACACATGCAAAGCTTTGAGCATGCGGGCGTATCATGAAGCTACTGAAGTCAGGAGAGTGTCTGCTCCCGCCTGATGGAGGGAATGTCAAATAACAGACTATGATAGTAGAAGAACAGGGAATTGGTTTTTGGACACGGGTTCGACCCCCGTCAGCTCCATCAGTTTCACAAAACAGGCATCAGATGAGATGCCTGTTTTTGTATTTTGACTGATTGTCAAATGAACACTATAATATGAGTGATATCCATTCACTTTTCAGAGGATAAAGAATATGAAATCAATTACAGAATAACAGATGAACAGAAAGAGTATCTGAAAACGCTGAAGATATAACAGAGTTTAAAGATTGCAAACATATCAAAAAGGAGAAA
>JAGHSD010000093.1 GCA_018066045.1 Candidatus Darwinimomas equi
ATACATTACCGCTATCCTGTGCGCGATATAACGCACCGTAAGCAGATCATGCGTAATAAACAGATATGCCATGCCGTGCTTTTCCTGAAGCTCTCCGAACATATTGATGATCTGAGCTTTTATGGAAGCGTCAAGCGCCGACACCGGCTCGCCGCATACGATAAGTTTCGGGTTGATGGCAAGCGCTCTTGCTATTCCTATTCTCTGACACTGTCCTCCGGAGAATTCATGCGGATACCTGAAGGCCAGATGACGATGTATGCCTACTTCATCCATAAGTTCATACACCCGCGTTTCGACTTCATTTTTCTCACATATATGACATACCCGCAGAGGCTCCGCAATAATATCGAATACAGTCATACGCGGGTTAAGTGCAGACAGCGGATCCTGAAATATCATCTGCATATCCGTATAATGCCTATCGTATGATTCATCGGTAAGTTCTTCTCCGTCAAAGTATATTCTTCCGGAAGTTGCCGGTTCAAGACGCAGCAGGACTTTTCCCAGAGTGCTTTTTCCGCATCCGGATTCTCCTACCAGACCCAGAGTCTCTCCCTCATGAACTTCAAGCGATACATCATCGACTATCTTCTTGTCTTTCTTTTTCATGAATCCGGCAGAAACCCGATAGTACTTTTTTATATTTTCCGCTTTAAGCAATATTTTATCCGTCATGCTCTGCCTCCTTGGATTCGGGAAGATGATTCATCCAGCACCATGCTTTATGAGTTTCGCTGAAAACTGTTTCCGGAGGAAACTCCCCGGCACATATCTCCATGGCTTTCTCACATCTCGGGCAGAACGCACATTCATTGGTAAATGCTGATCTGTTGGCCGGTACTCCTTCAATAGGTATGAGCTTCCTGCCGGGCACTGCACCCGGAACTGCCCTTATAAGTCCCTTGGTGTATTCATGTGCGGACTCTTTGAATACTTCGCGGGTCGTCCCCATTTCACAGATACGTCCTCCGTAAAGAATGACGACATTATCACAGATATTTGCAACGATTCCCAGGTCATGTGTAATCATAATCGTGGTCATGTTGTGCGTTTCGGAGAGTTTTTTAATCAGCTCCAGTATCTGTGCCTGTACCGTAACATCAAGTGCCGTTGTGGGCTCATCCGCAATGAGTATATCCGGATTTCCCGCAAGTGCCATGGCAATGACTATTCTCTGTCTGCGTCCTCCGGAAAGTTCATGAGGATACTGTTTCAGTCTTCTCTCTCCGTCGTTTATTCCGACTTCCCTGAGCAGCTCGATAATATATGCATTCGCATCTTCTATGTCAGGGCGATGCAGTTTTACGACTTCCCTTATCTGATCTCCGATGGTGAATACCGGATTGAGCGTAGTCATGGGATCCTGGAATATCATTGCGATCTTCCCGCCGCGGATCTCTCTCATCTGCTTATCGGAATAATCTAAAAGGTTCTCTCCGTCCAGCATAATTCGTCCCGTGACACGTCCGTTGGGACCTAAAAGCCCCATGACAGAAAGCATAGTCACGCTTTTTCCGCTGCCGGACTCGCCCACTACGCCGAGAATTTTCCCTCTTTCCGCTCCGAATGTAATCCCGTTCAATACACTGCTGACCTTGTCTTCCACACGATTATAGAATCCTGTATGGAGGTCTTCTATATACAACGCATAATCTTTTCTGTTTGTTTCCATGATTCCCTCCCTTACTGTTTCTGCTTGGGATCAAACGCATCTCTCAATGCATCTCCAAGGAGGTTAAAGCTGAATACGATAAGTGCTATCATAAAAGCCGGGAAGATAAGTTTATACGGATACAGCTGCATGCTGCTTCTTGCGGAATTGGCAAGTGCTCCGAGGCTTGGCATGGGAACCTGAACTCCCAGTCCCACAAAGCTCAGATAACTCTCGGTGAATATGGCCGCCGGTATCTGCATTGTAGCGGAAATAAGGATGATACTTATGCAGTTCGGAATAATGTACTTTCCTATCATCCTTGATTCCGGAGTCCTGATCATCTTCGCCGCTTTTATATAATCCTGTTCCCTTATGGTCAGAATCTGTCCTCTGACCAGTCTTGCCATACTTACCCAGTACAAAAGTGCAAATACGACAAACAGGCTGAACATGTTCGCTCCCATTCTGGCGATGATTCCGTTTCCGTTTCTCGGAAATACCGAGCCGATAATTATGCTCAGAAGAATTACTATCAGCATATCAGGAAGTGCATAGATGATATCCACCACTCTCATCATGATCATGTCTACCCTGCCGCCCGCAAGTCCTGATATCGATCCGTATATTGAACCGATGAAAAGCACGATAATACTTGCAAACAGTCCGACAAATAATGAGATTCTGGTGCCCTGCATGACTCTTGAGAAATAATCTCTGCACAGCTCGTCTGTTCCGAAGATGTGCGGGAACACCTTTGCTCCTTCTTTCATGGCCTCAAGTTCCCTCTCGGAATAAGTAAACGGCGTAAGGTTTTTTGCGGTAATATCTCTTACTCCGTTTATCGTGAGTATCTCGTCATATTTATAAGGGCAGGCAAATGATGAAACCGTAATCAGAAGCAGAACAAATATTAATATGAAAAATGCCGTCATTCCCAGAGGATTCTTTCGGAATCTCTTCATGGCATCCCCGAAATATGTTGAATGCTCGCTTTCAGTTTCCTTATTCTGTTTTTCCTCCAGCGTAAGTCTTCTGTATTTTGACAGGTCAACCTGTGTACTGATGAGGTTCTTCTTCGGATAGTTATTATTTTCCATATGCACCTCCTTACAGCTTGATTCTCGGATCCACAGCCTTATACAGCAGATCACTTAACAATGTTATCAGAATTATTATTGCCGCCAGGAAAATAGTGGTTCCCATGATCAATGTATAATCTCTGTTGGTGATTCCGTTAACAAACTGGAATCCCAGACCCCCGATGGTAAATACAGTTTCTATAACTACACTTCCCGTAAGCACTCCGGCAATCATCGGTCCTATGTATGTGATGATGGGAATGCTGGCATTTCTGAATGCATGCTTGAAAATAACCTTCCATTCGGCCAGACCTTTGGCTCTTGCGGTACGGATATAGTTCTGACCCATTACATCCAGCATGCTTGATTTGGTATATCTTATGATATTGGCCATAGGAAATACCGCAAGCGATATGACCGGAAGAACATAATTCGGATCCGTTGCCGACCAGACGCTGACCCATCTCAGTTTCAGACAAAAAACAAGCATCAGTATCGAAGCTATAACAAAACTCGGTACCGATACTATTATCGATGTTAAAGATATGATGACTCTGTCAGGCCATCTGTTTGCAAACGCTGCCGCGGTGCAGCCGAGTATAAGCCCGAATACAAGCGCAACAATAATTGCATATATTCCTATATTCAGAGAAATCCTGAATGAAGTGAGTATAGTTTCTGTAATGCTTCTTCCTGTTTTTATCGATATACCGAAATCGCCTTTCAGCAGATTTCCGAGGTAAGCAATAAACTGTTCCGGAAGCGGCTTGTCAAGATTATACCTCTCCATCAATACCTGCTTTATCTCCGGGCTTGGCGCTTTCTCTGCATCAAACGGCCCTCCCGGTATTGCATTCATTGCAAAAAAGGTTATGGCAATTACGCAGAAAAGTGTAAGTAATGCCAGCCCTATCCTTTTCAAACAATACGATAACATTCCCTTCCTCCCGAAATGCTATGAACACCAGGGACTGTCCCTAATGTACATTGTATAAAAAAAATACAATGTACATTAGGGACAGTCCCTGGTGTTCTTTTTTTACAGTTTCTCCCAGGTTCCGCCCTGCGGATTTATCTTAAGGACCAGACACGAGCCCTCTCCGAGTGCCTTTTCCATCTTTATCTTGAATTCATCGAGCATATCATTCGGAACAAATGCAAGTATGGTGCCTGCAAATCCTCCTCCGTTAACTCTGACCGCTCCGCGTCCGTCAAGAAACTGCCATGCAAGCTGAAGTGCAAGCGCGACTTCCTGATGTTCCGATTCTCCGCATATGATAACATTCTGAAGAAGCCTCCATGATGACTTGCCTGATTCGCTCGCATACTTAAGGAAAGTATCAAAATCGCCGTTATCAAGTGCCTCTGACTGGATCGCTACTCTCTTGTTCTCGTTAAAGATATGTATCGCGCGCAGTACCGCTCTGTCGCCTGTGACTTTCCTCACTTCGGAAATACGCCCGTAGAATTCTGCTTCATCAACATCCCTTAAATACTCTTTTCCGAATACCCTGCAGACTGATTTAAGCTCCTGTGTAATTGAGGCATATTCACTGTCAAGATGTGCATGGTTTGCACCCGAATCAATAACACATACCGAGTGTCCCGACCTGGCAAAATCAAAATCTAATTTTCTTACTGCCGGATTCTTCGGATCATTAAAATCAATTCCGATAAAATTCCCGACTGAACATGCGGTCTGATCCATAAGTCCGCACGGTTTTCCATAATAGTTATTCTCCGACCACTGTCCGATCTGCGCAAGCTCCACCGGAGTACATTTGTCGTCATAGAACAGATGGTTGAATACATTTCCCATCATCACTTCAAATGATGCCGAAGAGCTCATGCCGCTGCCCGGAAGCACATCTGAATCCACATAAATATCAAAGCCCTGAAGCTTCGCTCCCTTCCTGGCAAACTGATATGCGATACCGGCAACAAGTGCTCCTGAAGTTCCTTTGGCTTCCTCTCTGAATTCCAGATCATTCAGATCAACCTTGCAGCCTCCGTGTCCTCTGGAGACCATATTGATCTCAGGTCTGTCAGAAAGTGCCACCCAGGCCTTTGTCTTCAGATTGATAGCTGCCGCCATAACGCATCCATGCTGGTGATCCGTATGATTTCCGCTGACCTCGATCCTGCCCGGTGCCGAAAAAAAGTATTCGGGATCTCTTCCGAAAGTGCTTTTGAAATCTGCCATTTTAACGCCTCCTGAACAATCTGAATAATAAGATAATAATGATTAACGGAATAAGTATCGGTCCGAACAGATTAATGATTCCTTTTGCCGCCAGTATAATAAGTGCGATAATAAGTGCAATCACGAGTATGACTATGATAACCGTCAGCACGGCCTTGAAAGAAGAACCTGCTTTCTGAATCTTCTCTTTCTTCTTCTCCTGTTTTACCTCATACTCCTTCTGTTCCTCGAAGGATTTTCCCTTATATTCTCTTCCCTGTGCAAATGTGGTCGGATCGCCGTCCGGAGTATCATATGCCGTGTATGTCTTCGTGCCTTCCGCAAAGACATCCTTAAAGCCCTCTGCCTGAAGTATGGAATTGGCAATCAGTCTGGGATCTCCGAGTTCCTCCATAACATCGGCCTCGGTCCTGCCTTTGGCAATCTCACCGCTTATATACCCGTCATAAAAGACTTTATTATCATCCGCCAGTTTTACTGACCCGTTTGTTGAAAGGGATGCCGTAAGGCCATCCAGAAACTCCTGTTTCGTCATACATACTCCTCAAATTCTTTTTTAATAGTCTTGCAGTCCGGAATATATGTCCTCACCATATTCCAGAACTCCGCGGAATGATTCATATATCGAAGATGCGTCAGCTCATGAACAATCAGATAATCCGCAAGATGCTCCGGCATAACAAATATCTTCCATGAGAATGAGAGATTCTTCTTTCCCGAACAGCTCCCCCATCGCGTGCTTGTATCCCTGATAGTGATGCGGTTATACCCGACGCCCAGTTTTTCCGCCCAGTCCGCAACCTTTTTTCTGAGAAGCCTGCCGCCGTCGCCGCAGATCCACGGATCCGTCTCTGCCTTGACTCTGTCCCAGTCTCTGGAGTCGTGTCTGGCCTTTTTTTCAAGCATTTTCCTTCTGCTCTTTACGATCCAGTCACGCCTCTCCATGACGAACATCTCAGCCTCCGCATACGTGACCCAGCGCGGTATCCTCACCTCCACGCTGCCGTCTGTATCGATGGTTATTCCCATCGTTTTCCTCCGGCCGCTCTTCACTATTCTGTATTCTATGTTATCTGCTTCGCTCATTATATTTTATGAATAAACAATCCGCTTCTGAGTTTAGGTTCAAACCACGTTGATTTCGGCGGCATCAGTCTGCCGTCATCCGCTACCGCCAAGAGTTCGCTCATCTGTGTAGGATACATGGAAAATGCTGCCGCATAGCCACATTCATCCACAAGTCTCTCCAGTTCCTTATCTCCCCTTATTCCTCCGACGAACGATATCCTGCTGTCAGTCTTCGGATCCTTTATTCCTAAAACCGGATCAAGAATCAGTGTCTGCAGTCTGCTGACATCCAGCCCGTCCACCGAATCATCCGACCTGTATTCAGGCTTCAGCACAAGATAGTACCAGGCTCCGCCGATATACATGGCAATATGATTTTTGTAAAATGCACGGCTCTCCTCAAGGTCAAACACTTCTCTTATCTTCTCCATAAACTGCTTTTCACTCAGTCCGTTCAGATCCCTTACCGCCCTGTTGTACGGAAGTATGGCAAGTTCCTCATCCGCAAAAAGCACGCTCATGAAATAATCACTTTCAGGATCCGGAACTGCCTGACACGGAGCATCATTCATCTGCTCGCGTCGTTCAAGTCCGACCTTTACGGCACTTGCCGCACGGTGATGCCCGTCAGCGATATAGACAGCATCAATTCCTTCAAAAGTTTTTCTGATCGTATCGGTATATTCGGATCCGACCTTCCATACGCGATGACTTATCCCGTCCTCGCTTGTGAAATCATACAGCGGCTTTTGAAGCTTAACCTTTCCGATTATGTCGCTCAATGTATCATTTTTTCTATATGCGAGAAATATCGGACCGGTCTGAGCACCCACGGTACGTATATGATTGATACGGTCCTGCTCCTTTGCCGCCAGAGTATTCTCATGCTTTTTGATGACTCCGTTTACATAGTCATCTATGGAACAGCATGCAACTATTCCTGTCTGCTTCCTTCCGTTCATCGTCAGCTCATATAAATAATATGCATCATCCGGATCGGAAATAAAAACACCCTCTCTGATTTTCTGCTTCAGAAGATCTCTGGCCGTTTCGTATGCCTTCCCGCTATACATATCAAAATCATCATCATACTGAGTTTCCGGCCTGTCAATATTAAGAAAAGAAAGCGGTTTCCCCTGTACTGCCGCCTTCGCCTCTTTTCTGCTATATACGTCATAAGGGAGTGCAGCCACCTGTGCTGCAACTCCCTCATCCGGTCTTGTGCATTTGAATGGTTTTACCACTGCCATTATTTTACTATCCTAACCCTTCTCATTCCTTTTATATTCTTCAGTGCATCAAGCGCTTCGTCCGTTATCCTCTCATCAAGGTCGATAAGCGTATATGCGAATTTGTCACGGCTCTTGTTATAAAGATTGGCAATGTTAACATTTTCCTTTCCCATAGTGCTTGTGATATTGCTCAGCATTCCGGGAATATTCTCATGAAGACATGCTATTCTTGATTCCGTACGGCACACACCGGCATCTAAGTCCGGATAGTTTACACTGTGACGGATATTTCCGTTATCAAGATAATCCTGCAGTTCTTCCGTTGCCATAACCGCGCAGTTATTCTCACTCTCTTCAGTGGATGCTCCGAGGTGCGGAGTGACTATGCAGTTCTTCATATTGACGGTTTTCGCATTCGGGAAATCCATTACATATTTCGCAACTTTTCCGGATTCCAGTGCTGCTGCCATGGCATCATCATCAACAAGCGTATCTCTTGCGTAATTCAGCACAAACACTCCCTCCTTCATCTTTGAGATAGCCTCTGCATTGATCATTCCCTTCGTTGACTCCATAGCCGGAACGTGGATGGTTATGTAATCGCATTTTTCAAATACATCATCTATGTTTTCACAATGCTTTATCTCAGTGCGGAGATTCCATGCAGCTCCTACTGAAATATACGGGTCATATCCGTAGACATCCATTCCCAGCTGCCATGCAGTGTTGGCTACCATAACTCCTATTGCTCCGAGTCCGATAACACCTAATCTCTTGCCTTTGATTTCCGTTCCGGCAAATGCCTTCTTGGCTTTCTCGGCATCGCTTGTAACCGAAGGATCGTCAACATTGTTTCTTACCCACTCTATACCTCCGGCAATGTCACGGCTTGCAAGCATGAGTCCTGCAACAACAAGTTCCTTTACTCCGTTGGCATTGGCTCCCGGAGTATTGAATACAACTATACCGGCCTCTGCGCATCTGTCGAGCGGGATATTGTTCACTCCGGCTCCGGCACGGGCTACCGCCCTGAGACATGCGGGAAACTCCATCTCCTTCATGTCAGCACTTCTTACCAGGATACCCGCTGCCTCGTTTATATCATCTGTAATTTCATATCCTTCACGCAGTCTTTCAAGTCCTACTCCTGCAATCGGATTAAGACAGTATATCTTTCTATCTTTCATGTTCCTTTTCAAACTCCTCCATGAATTTTACAAGCTTCTCAACGCCTTCCTTCGGCATTGCATTGTATATGCTTGCTCTCATTCCGCCTACCGTACGATGGCCTTTGATATTCTTGAATCCTTCCCTGTCCGCAGCGCTGATAAATTCTGCATCAAGCTCTGCATCACCGGTTATGAACGGAACATTCATAAGAGATCTTGAGTCTTTGCGCACTGTTCCTTTGAAGAATTTGGAACCGTCAAGATAATCATAAAGGATCTTTGCTTTCTCTTCGTTACGCTGCTTCATTACCTCAAGTCCGCCCATCTTTCTGAGCCACTTGAATACCTTTCCGCAGATATAGATACCGTAACACGGCGGTGTATTATAAAGTGATCCGGCATCGGCATGAATCTTATACCTTAACATGGTAGGAGTCCCGGGAAGCACATCATCTGTGATGAGATCTTCACGAATGATTGCTATTACCACTCCTGCGGGTCCCACGTTTTTCTGAACTCCGCCGTATATCATTCCGTACTTGCTTACATCTACCGGTTCCGATAAAAAACATGATGACTGATCTGCCACAAGAAACTTGCCCTTCGTATCCGGAAGCTTGTGGAACCTGGTTCCGTAGATCGTATTATTCTCACAGATATAAACATAATCCGCATCCTTGTCTATCGGAAGATCCGAACAGTCCGGAATATATGAAAATGTCTCATCTTCACTGCTTGCCACCACATTTGCTGTTCCGAACAGTGCAGCTTCCTTACACGCTTTTTTTGCCCACTGTCCGGTTACGATATAATCCGCAACCCTGTTCTTCATCAGGTTCATGGGAACCATCGCAAACTGCGTACTGGCACCCCCCTGCAGGAACAGCACCTTATAGTTATCCGGTATTGCAAGGAGATCTCTTATGTCAGCTTCTGCTTCATCTATAATCTGCTGAAACATCTTTGAACGATGGCTCATCTCCATGACAGACATTCCGCATCCGCGGTAATCCATCATCTCCTCTGCAGCTTCTGCAAGGACTTCCTCCGGAAGCACCGCCGGTCCTGCACTGAAGTTATACACTCTGCCCATTATTCTGCCCTTCTTCCGTCAATTCCTAAAGTATATCCGTCAGGAGTAGTTGTATTTACCCACATAGCTCCTGTTGCAGGATCAAAGTAATACCATGCTCCGTCCACCTGTGCCCATCCTCTTGCAATATGTGAGTCCGGCAGGAAATAATACCAGTTCTTATTAATCCTTCGCCATGCATTTGTCACAAAAGTGCCGTCCGGAAGTCTGAATCTCCAGCCCTTTGCATCCTGAATCCATTCTCCCGCACTTTCCGCAGCTTCAGCAGCTTCACGGTTTGCCTTTGCCTTTTCATCAGACAGATAGATGTCATTTGACTCCGCCCATTCTCCTCTGACATTGGCATCAGCCTTATGGATGGCACGAATCCTGTAACGGTATGAACCTCCTCTTGTAAGGTACGGACTGATATCAAATGTGGTATCGTTTACTGTTTCAGAAGCCACGCGTGTATCATTACGGAAAACACGTATCTCGTAACTTCCGGCATTATTCACCTCTCCCCACGATGCCTTTCCGTCATCGTTAAGCGTCAGTTCTTCAACCTCTCCGACTTTTTTCTGAACATCGGTAAGTTCTACGGTAACCACGAGCGTAGTTGAACTGTCCTGTCTGGCTGCACTCTTATACTTGCATCTCTGCAGTTTTATCTGGCTTGCCTTCGTGATACTGAAATAGTATCCGTCCTTTGCTGTCAGATATACCGTAGCCACAGGAGTAGCCCCTTCGCTCCATACATCTTCCATGTTCTCGATCTCATAATGGTCAAGATCGTATCCTGTTCCTGAAGACACTATTTCCATGCCGCTGTCATCGTCCGGATCCTCGGCTTCATAATCCGTATAGGTAGCCCTTATGGTCACCGACTTGATAGCTTTTTTCGTAGCTGCGAATCCCGGAAATGTCATGGTCAATAT
>JAGHSD010000108.1 GCA_018066045.1 Candidatus Darwinimomas equi
GCGGATACTAAGCTCGCAAACGCATGCTCGCTAAGTACCGGCATTCGGCAAGACACCTGAGAAGACATATACCGGCTCCCCGCGGTTGTGCTTGATAAAAATAAAGCATTAAACTATAATTAGGTAAGTGAAAAACAACGGCTTAAAAGATTTATTCAAGGCTTTGCCTTTAGTGAGCCAGATGGGGATATCATTGGTAGTACCCCCTGTTTTTTGTTTTTTAATTTGTTTCTGGCTTGTAAAACAGTTTCATCCTGGCTACTGCGTTTTTATACCGGGATTTATTTTGGGATTCGGGGCGTCAGCAACTTCGGCATATAAGATCTATAAAAACGAGATGAAGAAGAACAGAAAAGAAGATAAGCCGGTCGCATTTAACGACCACTCATAAGACAGACACATGACAGTACAACCAGCAGTAAAAAAAGAAACTATGAATGTGGTAAAGGCAGAGATTATCGGACTGCTTGTTATGTTTGCCGGTTTTTTCGTTCTTCATTTTATATTTCCTTATAATCCAGATACACGTTCCGGTGTGCCTTTTGATTTTAGGGTTATCATTACAGGGTTGCTGGGAGGAGCGGTTGCTGTTCTGAATTTTTTCCTTATGGGACTTTCCATACAGAAAATGACAGAAACGGAAGATCAGGATACTGCAAAGAAGGTTTTCAGGGCCGGATACAGACGAAGGATGCTTCTTCAGATTGTATGGGTCGTTATAGCGCTTGCTGTTCCTTTCTTTCATGGAGCTGCAGGTATACTGCCGCTGCTTATACCGACATTTTCAATAAGAATGAACGGGATAAGCCAGGCATTTAACTTAAATAAAAAAACAGGAACGGATACATCCGCGAAGGATGATTCCGAACCCGGGAAAGGAGCCGTCTGATATATGGAGATATCTATTACCGGACCGCGGATATTTTACACTATCCATACCGGAATACCTATACTGGGAGATTTTAATATTACCGAGACACTTGTTGTCAGCTGGATCGTTATGATCATTATTACGGGACTGTGCATCTTCCTGACGCGTGATCTGAAGGTCGAAAACATTTCCAAGCGGCAGGCGGTGGCGGAATCACTTGTTGAGATCCTTGAGAAGTTTGTTTCGGATAATACGGGCGGAAAGCCTCAGTTCGCGAAAATGGTTCCGTTTATAGGAGCGCTGTTCGCGACGAGTCTTATCTCTAATCTGATAAGTCTGACCGGTCTGCGGTCACCTACGGCGGATCTTTCGACCGAGGCGGCATGGGCGATTGTCGTATTTATCATGATTACCGCGGAGAAGATCAAGTCGGCCGGACTCGGCGGATACTTCAAGGGATTTACGGAACCGATATTTGTTATGACACCGTTCAATATTCTTTCCGAACTTGCGACACCTATCGGAATGGCGTGCCGACATTTCGGAAATATATTATCGGGTATTGTCATCAACGGACTTATCTATGCGGCACTGGCGCTTCTGTCGAGCAAGCTGCTCGGACTACTTCCGGGACTTTTAGGGGAGTGGCTGTCGCACGTACCGATACTCAGTGTCGGAGTACCTGCAATTCTGTCAGTGTATTTCGACTGGTTCACCGGATTCATGCAGGCATTTATATTCTGTATCCTTACGCTGCAGTATATCAACAATGCCTCGGAATCTTAACAGCTCAATTTGATAATTATTTAGGAGGAAATAGATATGACAGATTTTCAGTTCTTGGCAAAGGGTATCGCACTCTGCGGATGTGCAATCGGTGCAGGCTGTGCTCTTATTGCAGGTATCGGCCCCGGTATCGGTGAAGGTAATGCGGTTGCAAAGGCACTTGAGGCTATAGGACGTCAGCCGGAGTGCAAGGGTGATGTTACAAGTACCATGCTTTTGGGTGTTGCATGTGCGGAGACAACAGGTATCTACGGTTTCGTTACGGGACTTCTTCTCATATTCGTTGCACCGGGTATGTTTATGAATTTCCTCAGCTGATCAGCAGCGGGACGGGAACATTTTCCATAAGGAAAAACTGGAACAGTTAACAAGGAAGAAAGGGTTGAATAATGCAGACACAGGATTTGGTTACTATAGTGCCGTGGACTTTCATAGCACAGATCTGCAACCTTTTTATACAGGTCTTTCTTATCAAAAAATTTCTTATCAAGCCTATCAGGGAAGTTATTGCCAAGAGGCATCAGCTCGCCACGGAGGAACTTGACAAGGCGCGTGTGTCAGAGCAGGAGGCACAGGCCCTGAAGGCAGAATATGAGAAGAATCTTTCGGAAGCCAGAGACAAGGCTAATGAGATTATTTCCACTGCAAACAGGACGGCGATTCAGAAGTCTGATGAGATTATTGCGAATGCCAACAGAGAGGCTCTTGCAATCAGGAACAAGGCGGAGAATGATATCGCTCTGGAACGTAAGGCTGCAGTCAACGATATCAAAGATGAAATCGGTTCTATGGCAGTCGACATTGCAACCAGACTGATCGAGCGTGAAGTAAATGAAGAAGACCACAGGAAGCTGATTGATGAGTTTATTGAAAATGTAGGTGAGAGTAAATGACAAAAACTGCTGTTACATACGGAGACAGTCTTTATGAACTCGCCGAAGAAGAGAAGATCACGGATGTTATTCTTTCGGAAATGAAGATGGCAGACGAGGTTTTCAGAGAGAATCCGGATTATATCCGTATACTCAGAGAACCGTCCATCGCTAAGAAGGACAGGCTCAAGCTTATTGATGAAGCTTTTTCGGAAAAGGTTCATATGTATCTTCTGAGTTTTATGAAGATACTGGTTGAGAATGACTATATCGGTGAATTTTCAGGATGTATGAGGGAATTTGCCAGACGTTATAATCTCGCAAACGGCATATCGGAGGCTTTGGTAACAAGTGCGGTAAGGCTTGATGAGAATCAGAAGAAGGCACTTGTCGTGAAGCTTGAGAAGATCAGCGGGAAGAAGGTCATTCTTAAAGAAAAGATTGATGAAAGATCCATAGCGGGATTAAAGGTTGAGATGGACGGAAAGCAGTATGACGGTACTGTGTCCGGACGAATCAGAAACATAGAAAAGAAAGTATCAGATATTATTGTTTAATAAAGGCGGATGATCATATGCAATTAAATGCGCAGGAAATCTCCAAGGTTATAAGAAGCCAGATAAAATATTATGAAAATGTCATCGACAGGTCGGAAACCGGTACGGTACTGACTGTCGGAGACGGTATTTCAAGAGTAAGCGGTTTATCGGACTGCATGTCGGGAGAACTGCTTGAATTCGAGAACGGTACTATGGGAATGGCACTGAATCTGGAAGAGAACAGTGTCTCGGCAGTACTGTTCGGAGCTGATGTCGGAATCAGTGAGGGGCAGACTGTAAAGCGTACCGGAAAGGTTGTTTCTGTTCCGGTCGGTGAGGAGATGATAGGCAGAGTAGTCAATGCCATCGGACAGCCGATCGACGGACACGGACCGATAAAAGCGGACGAATACAAACCGGTTGAATCACCGGCTCCGGGTATCATTGACAGACAGCCGGTTAAAGAACCGCTTCAGACAGGTATCAAGGCAATCGATTCAATGATTCCCATCGGAAGAGGTCAGCGTGAGCTTATTATAGGCGACCGTCAGACGGGAAAGACTACGATTGCTGTGGATACGATACTGAATCAGAAAGGAAAGGACGTAATCTGTATCTATGTTGCGATAGGTCAGAAGAGATCCACGGTTGCATCTATCGTTGAACAGCTCAAACTGGGCGGAGCGATGGATTATTCTATCGTTGTTGCGGCAACTGCATCCGAGACGGCACCGCTTCAGTACATAGCTCCGTATACCGGATGTACTATGGGTGAGTATTTTATGAATAAGGGCAGACATGTTCTTGTTATCTATGACGATCTCAGTAAACATGCGGTGGCATACAGAGCACTTTCACTTCTTATCAGAAGGCCGCCGGGACGTGAGGCTTATCCGGGCGATGTATTCTACCTTCATTCAAGACTGCTCGAAAGAGCAGCAAAGCTGTCGGATCAGCTTGGCGGAGGTTCACTTACCGCGCTTCCTATTATTGAAACACAGGCCGGAGATGTTTCGGCATATATTCCGACCAACGTTATTTCGATAACGGACGGACAGATATTCCTTGAGACGGAGCTTTTCCACTCGGGAATTATGCCTGCGGTCAACCCGGGAATTTCTGTTTCACGAGTAGGTGGAAACGCTCAGATCAAAGCGATGAAACAGGCAGCAGGTTCACTTAAGCTTCTGTATTCACAGTACAGGGAGCTTCAGAGTTTCGCTCAGTTCGGATCGGATCTTGATAACGATACGAAAGAACGTCTTGATCAGGGAGCAAGAATCGTTGAGATACTGAAACAGGGCAGATCACTGCCTGTTCCCGTTGAAAAACAGATAGCTATTATTTATGCGGCAACAAAGGGATATCTGCATGATGTCGATCTGTCGGATGTCAGAAGCTACGAAGAAGAACTGTATAAATTCATGGACAACGATCAGGATGGCATCAGTTATATGAATATCATCAGGGATACGGGAAAGCTTGATGAGACCGCTGAGGATGCGCTTAAGAATCTCCTTCAGAGATTTGCAGAGAAGTTCAGCGCGTGAGTCAGCATTTTACTTAATTATTAAACCGGAGGAGAAGCTATGGCTTCAAACATGAAAGCAGTCAAGCTGCGCATGAAAAGCATAGAGAGTACCAGGCAGATAACCAAGGCCATGGAGCTTGTTGCTACTTCCAAGCTGAGAAAAGCGAAGGATAAGGCAGAGGCGATTACGCCGGGCTTTACGGTTATCCGGCATACTCTGCGCGACATTGCGGAGGGAAATCTTGATTTTTCGTCGGTTTATACCAGAGCATCGGCATCGGATAAGAGCTGTTTCATCGTGATTGCGGGTGACAGAGGCATGGCGGGAGGATATAACAATAATCTGTTCCGGTATGTTGATGAGAAAGCTGAGGGCAGAGAGTTTGCTGTCGTTCCGATAGGTAAGAAGTCATACGAGTTTTATAAGAAACGGGGAAACGAGATTCTTATCGACTCATACAAAGAAGCTGACGAAATAAGTATTGCGGACTGTTTCTCGGCTGCGAAAAGTATATGCGAAGCATACAAGACTGGCCGGTTCGGGCATTTTCAACTGTATTATACGGAGTTTCAGAATATGCTGTCGCTTGTAACAAGGAGGATTCCGCTGCTTCCGCTGGAGGATTTTGATAAGAAGAAGGATCCGAAATCGGATATCAGAAACATTATCGAGTACGGACCGGATGCGGAAACGGTATTCGAAACTATAGTTCCTGAATATATTGCCTATGTTTTATATTCGGGACTTTGCGAATCTCTTGCAAGTGAGTATGCGGCAAGGCGTACCGCGATGGATTCCGCAACGAAGAATGCGGAGGAAATGCTGGAGAATTTAGGATTGTATTACAACCGCGCACGTCAGGCCGGTATTACACAGGAAATAACAGAAATAGTTGCCGGAGCAAATGCTTAAAGGAGTGACGATGGATAATAAACATGTAGGAAAAGTTTTACAGATCATGGGACCGGTACTGGATATCCGCTTCAACGAGGGAGAACTTCCGGATCTGCTCAGCGCCATTGAGATTGAAATAAACGGAAAAAAGATGGTAGCAGAGGTCGCACAGCAGATAGGTGATGATGTCGTAAGATGTATTGCCATGAGTTCCACAGACGGTCTGCAGAGGGGCGCCGATGCGGTTGATACCGGAAAACCGATTTCAGTACCTGTCGGGGAAGAGTGCCTCGGAAGAGTATTCAATCTGCTTGGTGAGCCGGTTGATAATAAGCCGGCACCTGTCACAAAGGAAAAGTGGTCTATTCACAGACCGGCTCCTTCATACGAGGAACAGACACCGGCTACAGAGATTCTTGAGACCGGAATTAAGGTTGTTGACCTTATCTGTCCGTATGCAAAGGGCGGTAAGATAGGTCTGTTCGGCGGAGCAGGTGTAGGCAAGACGGTTCTTATTATGGAGCTTATTCATAATGTCGCAACTGCACACGGCGGTATATCCGTATTCACTGGCGTCGGAGAACGTACACGTGAAGGAAACGATCTTTACGGAGAGATGAAGGAGAGCGGAGTTATCGACAAGACTGCGTTGGTATACGGTCAGATGAATGAGCCGCCGGGTGCCAGAATGAGAGTTGGTCTTTCCGGACTTACGATGGCTGAATATTTCCGTGATGTAAAGAATCAGGATGTGCTTCTTTTCATTGACAATATATTCAGATTTACGCAGGCCGGATCAGAAGTATCCGCGCTTTTGGGACGTATGCCATCGGCAGTAGGTTATCAGCCTACACTGGCTACCGAGATGGGTGCGCTCCAGGAGAGAATTACTTCCACGAAAAAAGGTTCAATTACATCAGTACAGGCTGTATATGTTCCGGCCGACGATCTTACCGATCCGGCACCGGCTACGACTTTCTCACATCTTGATGCGACAACGGTTCTTTCGAGAGATATAGCCGCACAGGGTATTTACCCCGCAGTTGATCCGCTTGATTCCACAAGCCGTATTCTTTCACCGGAAACAGTCGGAATGGAGCATTATGAAGTTGCGATGGGAGTTCAGCAGACATTGCAGAGGTATAAGGAACTTCAGGATATTATTGCTATTATGGGTATGGATGAACTTTCCGATGAAGATAAGCTGGCGGTAACCCGTGCACGTAAGATACAGAGATTCCTGTCACAGAGTTTCTCGGTTGCAGAGCAGTTTACGGGAATTCCCGGAAAATATGTACCGCTTAAGGAGACTATCAGAGGATTCCGTGAGATCCTTGACGGCAAATGTGACGATATACCCGAAAGTGCATTCCTGTTCGTCGGAACCATTGATGAAGTTTACGAAAAAGCAGCAGGCAGCAAATAAGAGGATCTATTATGGCAAATACATTCCATCTGCAGGTTGCTTCTGTTGACGGTCTTATATATGACGGCATGGTACAGAGTGTATCATGCAGATGTATAGACGGAGACAGGGCGATACTTGCAGGCCATACCAATCTGTGTACTGCAGTGGGTATGGGAACTGCAAAAATTAAATTTGAAGATGATACATCAAGAACTGCGGCCTGTATCGGCGGCATGCTGAGCGTTATGAACGGAGAATGCCGGCTTATTGTCACGACATGGGAGTGGAGTGACGAGATAGATGTAAACAGAGCTGAAAAAGCGAAGGAGAGAGCAGAGGAAAGACTTGCATCGAAGAAGCTTTCCGAAAGGGAATATAAGATTGCCATCGCAAAACTGAACAGAGCGCTGGTAAGGCTGAGTTCGTGTAAGGTTAAGCAGTAAATCTGAAACTAAACAAAAACTAAGCTTTTTAGAGAAAAAACTTTACAATCTAACATGCAGGTGTTAGACTTTATAAAGTTATTTTGTATCTAATAAGATACAATTTTATAAGGAGGAAAGATATGAAAAAGTTTTTAGCAATCGCTATGGCAGCAGTTATGGTTCTGTCACTTGCAGCTTGCGGCGGGCAGCAGGCAGCACCGGCAGCAGAAGCAGCAGCTCCGGCAGCAGTTGAGGAAGCAGCACCGGCAGCAGAAGCAGCAGCTCCGGCAGCTGAGGTTTCAGAGGCAGTTGCAGAAGTTGCAGCAGCAAACAAGGTTGGTGTTTCAATGCCTACAAAGGATCTTCAGAGATGGAACCAGGACGGTGACAACATGAAGAAAGAACTTGAGGCACAGGGATACGAAGTAGACCTTCAGTACGCTTCAAATGACGTTCAGACACAGGTTTCACAGATCGAGAACATGATCGCAAGCGGATGTACAGTACTTGTTATCGCAGCTATCGAGGGTTCATCACTTGGTGAGGCTCTTACAATGGCTAAGGAGAGCGGAATTCCGGTTATCGCTTATGACCGTCTTCTTATGAACTCTGACGCAGTTTCTTACTACGCAACATTCGATAACTACAAAGTTGGTAACGTTCAGGGTCAGTACGTAATCGATCAGCTTGATCTTGACAATGCTGACGGTCCGTTCATCGTTGAGTTCACAGCCGGAGATCCGGGTGACAACAACGCAGGATTCTTCTTCAATGGCGCTATGGATCTTCTTAAGCCGTATGTTGAGTCAGGCAAGCTTGTTGTTAAGTCAGGCCAGACAGCATTCGAAGAGGTTGCAACACCTACATGGGGAACAGACGTAGCTCAGAAGAGAGCAGAGGACATCCTTGCTTCATTCTATGCAGACGGAACAAATCTTGATGCATGGGTATGCTCAAACGACTCAACAGCACTTGGTGTAACAAACGCACTTACAGCTAACTACAAGGGCGAATGGCCGATCATCACAGGTCAGGACTGCGATATCGAGAATACAAAGAACATGATCGCCGGAAAGCAGTCAATGTCAGTATTCAAGGATACAAGAACACTTGCAGCTCAGGTTGTAAAGATGGTTGGACAGATCCTTACAGGTGCAGAAGTTGATGTAAACGATACAGAGACATACGACAATGGAATGGGCATCGTTCCTTCATTCCTTTGCGAGCCGGTACTTGCTGATGTAAACAACTACAAAGAGCTTCTTATCGATTCAGGTTACTACACAGAGGATCAGCTTAAATAATTTAATTATTTGAAAATCTTTTGGGCATACGGGGAAACACCCCGTGTGCCCATCTGTTAATATAAGATAAAGGAGAGGTTATTGTGGGCAACGTTATATTGGAAATGAAGAATATCATCAAAGAATTCCCCAATGTAAGGGCTCTTGATAACGTTAATCTTCAGGTCGAGGAAGGCGAAATCCACGCACTGGTAGGAGAAAACGGAGCAGGAAAATCCACATTGATGAATGTTCTGGGCGGAGTATATCCATACGGAACATATGAAGGTGATATCGTATACAACGGAGAAGTATGCCAGTTCCATAAGATCAAGGATTCCGAGGAAAAGGGCATAGTAATTATCCACCAGGAACTTGCGCTTGTTCCTCTGATGTCAATCGGTGAGAATATGTTCCTCGGAAACGAGAAGGGTAAAAAGAATGCCATTGACTGGAACGAGACATATAAGGACGCTGATAAGTACCTTAAGATGGTAGGACTTACAGAGTCATCACATGTACTTATTAAAGATATCGGTACAGGAAAGCAGCAGCTTGTAGAAATCGCAAAAGCACTTGCAAAACATGCCAAGCTTCTTATTCTGGATGAGCCGACATCTTCTTTGAATGAAACAGATTCAAGAGCTCTGCTTGATCTCATGCTTGTGTTCAAGAAACAGGGTCTGACAATGATAATTATCACTCATAAGTTAAATGAGGTTGTTTATGTTGCGGATAAGATTACCGTTATCCGTGATGGCACCACGGTTGAAAGCTTCGTGAACGACGGTAATGTTGATGAAGCACGTATCATCAAGGGAATGGTTGGCCGTGAGATTACAGACCGTTTCCCGAAGAGACACGATGTAGCTATCGGAGAAGTTAACCTTGAGGTTAAAGACTGGTCAGTAGATCATCCGATCTATGAAGGACGTAAGGTTGTTGACAATGTAAACTTCAATGTAAAGAAAGGCGAGGTTGTCGGAATCTACGGACTTATGGGAGCAGGAAGAACAGAGCTCTCCATGAGTATTTTCGGTCAGTCATACGGTGCCAATATAAAAGGTAAGCTGCTCGTAAAGGGTAAAGAGGTTACTCTTAAATCCCCGAAGGAAGCAATCAATGCAGGAATTGCATATGTTACAGAGAGCAGAAAGGTAAACGGACTTGTCCTGACCAATTCTATCAAAGTAAATACAACTCTGGCACATATGGACGCAGTTTCCGATAAGAGTATCATTGATGCAGATAAGGAATATGCAGTAGCAGTTGAATACAAGGAAAAGCTCAGAACAAAGACTCCTACTGTTGAACAGAATGTAGGCAATCTGTCAGGCGGAAATCAGCAGAAAGTCCTCCTCGCAAAGTGGATGTTTGCTAATCCTGATATCCTTATTCTGGATGAGCCGACAAGAGGTATTGATGTCGGTGCGAAGTATGAGATCTACTGCATTATCAATGATCTTGTAAAAGAAGGAAAATCTGTTGTTATGATTTCTTCCGAACTTCCGGAGGTTATCGGTATGAGCGACAGAATATATGTTATGAATGAAGGTAAATTCATAACGGAGATGCCTGCAAGTGAGGCAACTCAGGAAAATATTATGGCTGCTATCATTCAGTCAGGAAAGGGCGAATAATATGAAGAGTGTAAAATTTTCTGAAATATTGAAGAAATATACTATGGTAATCGCCCTGGTCCTTGTTGTTATTTTCTTTTCAGTAACAACTCAGGGCAAAATCCTGTTACCACAGAACATCAACAACCTGATTTCTCAGAACGGATACGTATTCGTACTTGCGGCAGGTATGCTTCTGTGTATTCTTACAGGCGGTAACATCGATCTGGCATGCGGTTCTGTTGTATGTTTTACAGGCGGTATCGGAGCAGTTATGATGGCTGCAGGTATCAACTGCTGGCTGGCAGTAATAGTTATGCTTCTTATCGGTGCAATCGTAGGTGCATGGCAGGGATTCTGGATTGCTTATATCAAAGTTCCTCCATTCATCACAACACTTGCCGGAATGTATGCTTTCAGAGGACTCAGTAACGTAGTTCTTCAGGGTTATGCAGTAGGTGTAAGCAATACAACATTCCTTAATGTATTCGGCGGCGGCGCTGACTGCTATATTCCTGATTTTCTCGGCGGCGGAAGCATTAACATGTTATGTGTAGTTGTCGGTGTTATTATTGCGGCATTGATTGCAATCACGACATTTCTTTCAAGAGCAAAAGCAAAGAAGAACGGATATACGGTTGCTCCTATCGGCGGAGTGATTATAAAGACAGTTATTATCTGTGCTGTTCTTGTATGGCTTTTCTATATGCTTGCTCAGTATAAAGGAATTCCGACAGTACTTATATGGATCGCACTTGTTCTTTTAGTTTATAACTATATAACAACAAATACCAGAATGGGACGTTATCTGTATGCGGTAGGAAGCAACGAGAAAGCAACAACTCTTTCAGGTATTGATTCCAGAAAGCCATATTTCTTCGCATATGTAAATATGGGTCTTATGGCTGGTCTTGCAGGTATCCTTACAACAGCCCGTGCATCAGGTGCACAGCCGACATTCGGACAGGGATATGAGATGGATGCTATCGCAGCCTGCTTCATCGGCGGTGCTTCTGCATACGGCGGTGAAGGAAGTGTATTCGGAGTAATCATCGGTGCTGTTCTTATGGGTATCATCAACCAGGGTATGAGTATCATGGGTATCGAGTCAAACTATCAGAAGGTAGTTAAAGGTCTCGTACTTCTTATATCCATCATATTTGACGTTATGTCAAATAAGAAGAAAAGCTAAGGAGGGGAGAAGAGATGAAAGTATCAGAAGTATTAAAGAAAAATGCTATGCTCATTGTCCTGGTCCTGGTTTATATCTTCTTTACAATCATGACACAGGGTGCGATGTTCATGCCGCTTAACTTCAACGCACTTATTACACAGAACGCATACGTTTACGTTCTTGCAACCGGTATGCTGATGTGTATGCTTACAGGCGGTAACATCGATCTGAGCTGCGGTTCTTTTGTATGTCTTTTGGGTGCAGTTGGCGGAATCCTGATGGTTAATCTTAAGATGAACCCGATTCTTGCCATACTGATTATGCTTTTAGTAGGTATCGTTTACGGTAGTTTACTTGGATTCCTTATTGCATACGTAAATGTTCCGCCGTGGATCGCAACACTTGCAGGATATCTTGCATTCAGAGGCTGGGGTACAGCAATTCTTTCAGCAAACTCATCAACAGGAAGTATTGCACCGTTCCCGGAGCAGTTCCTGAAGCTTTTCTCAGGCAAGATCTTCAGTTCACCGATGAACAAGATGAACATGGTTTGTATCATCGTCGGTATTGTTGCATCAGTTATCGTTGTGGTTGTCAGCTTTGCAGGACGTGCAAACAAGCTTAAAAAGGGTTACGAGGCTGATTCATTCATTGCTGTTCTGGTTAAATCAGTTCTTGCAGTTGCAGTTATCATGCTATTCGCATATAAGCTTTCGCTTGCAGGCGGTATTCCGACAGCACTTGTATGGGTTGTAATCATAGTTCTTATCTATCATTTCATCACAAGTAAGACTGTGTTGGGACGTTATTTCTATGTTATCGGCGGAAATGCCGAGGCAGCAAGACTGTCAGGTGTCGATACAAAGAAGATTATGTTCCTTGCATATCTGAACATGGAGATTCTTACGGTTATTACATCCTACATCGTAATTGCCCGTTTCCAGGCTGCTAACTCAACAGCGGGAACAAACTACGAGATGGATGCAATCGCAGGATGCGTTGTAGGCGGTGTTTCTGCATACGGCGGTTCAGGATCAGTTTTCGGAATGATTATCGGTGCTACACTTATCGGTGTAATTAACCTCGGTATGTCACTTATGGGAATTGATGCCAACTGGCAGAAAGTCGTTAAGGGCGTAGTTCTTCTTGCAGCAGTTGTATTTGATATCTTTGCAAACAAGAAGAAGAGATAATGTAATTCGTATTACGGAAGAGGGCTCGTTTTTAAGAAGAAAACGGGCTCTTTTTGTTTGCGCGCCATGGGCGCGCTCTAGCGGGTGAAAGTCCCGAACACGCCTAGGCAACGAGGAAGTGTATAGCTGAACAGCAAGGGTGTCCATCGTGAGGTGGAATCTGAAGGAAGCTGT
>JAGHSD010000135.1 GCA_018066045.1 Candidatus Darwinimomas equi
GTCCAATATTCAGCTTATCGGCCAGGCATTGTCTGAACGCATTATCGAACTCGGTGAAGCAGATAAACCTGTGGTTATCGGCTATGACCGCAGATTCCTCTCTGAAAACGCAGCTCACTGGCTTGCAGAAGTTTTAGCAGGAAACGGATTAAATGTCCTTACGATGCACAGAAGTGTTCCCACTCCTCTTATCATGCACACAGTAAAGAAGCATGATCTGAATTACGGAATTGAAGTAACGGCTTCTCATAACCCGGCAAATTATAACGGTATTAAGATTATCATCAGGGAAGGCCGCGATGCTCCGGTCAACGTAACTGAAAATTTAGAAAGACGCTGCTGTTCAATCGGAAACATCAAATCCGTGAATTTCGAAGAAGGAATTGCATCCGGTCTGATTCAATACATTGAAAATCCGTTCAATGAATTTCTTGATGACATAATCGGTATCCTTGATATTGATGCGATCCGCAACAAAGGTCCGCGAATCCTTTTCGATTCGATGCACGGTTCATCGACATATCCGTTTAATGTAATCTTCTATACTACAAGATGTACTGTCGATCAGATAAACGGAAATAAAGATGCTTATTTCGGCGGACAGATGCCTGCACCTACCGAGCAGACACTGAAACCGCTTGCCGAACAGGTGGTTGCAGGAAGGTATGATCTCGGTATGGGTATAGACGGTGACGGTGACCGTCTCGGAGTTATTGACTCTGACGGACAGTTTATTTCAGCCAACGATATACTGGTTCTTCTGTATTACTATCTTCATGAATACAAAGGATGGAAAGGCCCTGTCGTTCGAAATCTTGCCACAACACATCTGCTTGACCGTGTTGCCGAAGGCCTCGGGGAAAAATGTTATGAAGTTCCGGTTGGATTCAAATGGATCTCATCCAAGATAGATGAAGTTGATGCCGTACTTGGCGGAGAATCATCCGGAGGTCTTACCGTAAGGGGTCATATACATGGCAAAGATTCGATTTATGCTTCTGCTCTCTTCGTTGAAATGGTATGTAAAACCGGAAAAGCACCCGGTAAAATGATAGCAGAACTCAAAGAAAAATACGGCAGAAGTGTCATGGTTGAATACAATGTTCCTCTGTCAGATGAACAGAAGCTTAAATTAGTCAATATATTTGAAGAAGGAAAGAAAGATCCCGATTCAGCAAACAGAAAGCTTCCTGAATTCTCTATAGAATATAACAGAGTAAATTATATTGACGGATGCAAGGTTTATTTCCCTGATGATTCATTCGTAATCTGCCGTCCTTCAGGAACAGAGCCGCTTCTCAGAGTATTCGCAGAAGCTCCGGAACGTTCTCAGGCAGAGGGATACATCAACGCATGGAAAGAAAAACTTACAGAAATGTGATTCATTCAGAGGTAAGGCTATGATTTTCAAAAACGCACTGGTTTTTAACGGACAGTCTTTCAATAAAAACGATTTTGCAGTATCGGATGACAGATTTGTATCTGTCTCCGATACTGTTTTAAAAGATGATATTAAAGATCTTGATGGCAGTTATGTAATACCGGGTCTTATTGATATACATACTCACGGTAATTCCGATGCTGACTTCTCTGACGGAGATTATGACGGTCTTAAACGTATGTCTGAATTCTATGTGAACCACGGAGTAACATCATTCTGTCCCACAAGTATGACTCTTCCCTATGATGTATTATCGAAAGCGTTCGAAACTGCGGAACGTTTCACAAAGGACGCATCCGTTTCCGGTGCACGGATTGCCGGTATACATATGGAGGGACCCTACTTTTCGGAAAAGAAAAAAGGTGCACAAAATGCAGATTATCTGAAGCTTCCTGATATTGAAGGATTCAGAAAACTGTATGACAGTTGCGGAAATCTCATAAAAATCGTAGATGTTGCCCCCGAACTTGAAGGAGCTGCAGAATTCGCGGCATCAGCATGCAGGTTATGCACGGTGTCCATTGCACATACAGATGCCGATTATAATCAGACCAAAGCAGTTTACAGGGCAGGTGCTTCTCATCTCACACACCTCTTTAATGCCATGCCCGGAATCCATCACCGGAATCCCGGTGTAATCGGAGCCGCTGCCGAAGAACCTGATGTAAGTGCCGAGCTTATATGTGACGGCCTTCATGTTCATGAAAGTGCCATTCGAATGGGATTCAAACTCTTCCCGGGAAGAATATGCCTGATTTCCGATTCCCTGCGATGTGCGGGAATGCCCGACGGGGAATATACTCTTGGCGGTCAGCGTATTCATCTATCAGACAATATTGCAAGACTTGATGACGGAACTATCGCAGGTTCAGCCGCCAATCTTTATCAATGTATGCTGAATGCTATCCGCTTCGGAATAGACAAAGTGACTGCAATAAATGCAGCCACTATCAATCCCGCCCGGGCAATCGGAATGTCCGATGTTATCGGAAGCATAGAGCCCGGCAAATACGCTGACTTTATCGTCTGCGATGAAGCTCTGAATATCCGGTCAGTATATACAGGCGGAAAACTGTATAAATAATCTGAGCAACAAGATGTTATTTGTTATTTACAGTACCTCTTCAGTATATATTCTGCGCAGTTTCTTATACTTCTCATATTTCTCATCATATATCTTTCTGTACTCCGGATTCGGATGAACAGTATCACGATATCCTGCAAACTTCTTTGCCATCTCGAACTTGTCTCTTCCGGTTACAGCGGCAAAGCCTAATATCGCAGATCCCATTGCTCCGGTTTCATCCGAACTTGTAGGGATGATATCACAGCCCAGAATATCCGCTTTGATCTGAAGCCACTTCTGTGATTTCGATCCGCCCCCGCAGGCAAAAAGCTTTTCAAACACGACTCCGTTCTCTGCCAGTTTCTCCTGATTGTATCTCATCTCATACGTTACACCTTCAAGCAGTGCACGATAAAAATCTTCCATTCTGTTGTTTGTTGTAACACCAAAGAATGATCCCGTTGCCGATGCATCAACATCAGGTGTTCCTCCCATTCCCTGCAGAAACGGAAGCACGATAATATCTGTCGGTTCATCAGGACACATCTGATTGAAAAGGTCATATACACTGACACCTTTCTTCCCGGCTTCCTCTGTAAGTCTGTCTCTGAAGAAATCACGATACCACCTGATTACGGAACCTGCTGATATGTTGTAAGCATAGGTTACATATCCTCCGGTCGTAAAATACGGCACACAGGCGAAATTCAGCTTCTGAAAATCGAGGCTTTCAGGTATTCCCGCATACAGCGGTTCTATACATTCACATGTACCGGAAACATCAACAGCTTCTCCTATCTGCGACACTCCCGCTCCCAGCGCATTTACTATCTGATCGTGCGATCCGATTACCACTGCTACATCAGCTGACAGTCCCATCTTTTCGGCAACTTCCGGAAGAATCTTTCCTGCGATACCTCCCGTCGGAAGCACTTCCGGCAATTCCTCACGTGTAATTCCGGATGCCTCTAAAAGTTCATCTGACCAGTCCTGTTTCTGAACATCATACAGCAGACTGCGGCATGCCAGAGAAACATCACATATCGGGTTCCCGCATAATTTATAGCATACGAATCCTGCCACAAACAGGAATTTCCATACCGGACGCTCTGCCACCTTTTTTGTATAAAGCATCTTAGCCAGCGAGTACGATGCATCCGGAAGAATTCTTGCTATCCTCATGAATTTTTCAGGGCCGACTTTTTTAACAAGTTCATCAAACTCGGCATTTTCAGCATTCGCAAAATACAGAATTATATCTCCGAGTGACTTTCCGTCTTTATCGATTGCCGCAAAACTCTCACCGAATGATGATACCGTTATGGCAGCAATATCCTTTGCATCCGGCAGCATCTTTACGCAGTCTGCAATAACCTTTTCGATTGACTCCGTAAGTATCTGCTGCGGCAGATTTACCATACCTGCCTCTAATGGATATTCCACATATGAAATTGCTTTCTGGTTTCCGTTTTCATCAAACGCAACACACTTTGCTCCTGTTCCTCCGATATCAATACCAAGACTGATCATAGTTCCTCCCCCGCTGTTATTTTTCAGCTTCTTTCAACATTTCTTCCGTAATCGGTTTTGTATTTATATGCCTGTCTAAATCACTGTTTTCTATTCTCAGCTTACCCTCTTTGATGAGTTCAATTGCTCTTTCCCGTTTTTCTTTATCGGGATAAAATCCAGTTATCTTCCAGTTGTTATCCGTTGCAGGTGTAATCACTCCGTTTTTCACGTTATGGATATAATCAATCATCAGAAGCCGTATATCATTAGTACCCAGTAAAGTGCCTTTTCCGATGTCTGTGTTTATCAGTTCCGGCAGTCCCTCGCTTTCTTCGTAAATCACTCCGGGATTGAGCAGGAAAGCATTTGCATCGTATTCCGTGGTTGCAAAAGTAAACTCGTCATCATCCTTTACAGGTCGTCCGTCACTCCATGTAAGATTTTCGATTCTTTCTCCTTCGGGTTTTGATATGTTTATCTCATAATTGACACCTGTTAAAACATAATAATTATAATAAGCTCTGCCTTCATTGAATGATATGGAAAGATCACCCGGTTTTGTCTGATTAAAGAAGCCTGCGGAAAACTCCATCCATTTCCTGAGCTGTTTGCCGTTCATTTTCAAAACATATATTTCATTCTTATATTTATAATGTTTTGCAATATCACAATAACGGACCGGACCTTGTTTAATTTCTTCATTTATTCTTGTAGGAGGTCTCGAAACAACATCCGCGCCGGAATAGTATTTCATGACAAAACTTCCGAAATCCAGAACCGTACTGTCTTCTGTAAATTTATTAGGTACTCCGGGAATATCGCATTTATCACTGATGTCTCCGAGTTCCAGCTGACCCACTTCTGTTTCGGCATATTCTTTTGCACGCTGATCGTATGCTTTCAGCAGCTCTGCAATTTCAGGATCCGGTGCGTACTTATCTGTATGAACACTTTCGATGTTTGTTCCGCCGACCTTCCATTTCCCGTTCTCCCTGACAAGATTCAGATCTGAAACCATAACAGTCTGTCCGTGAAACTTGTTTTCTACAACGGGAATCGAACCGGGATCTCCGCCTGCAATTTCATTATGTCCGTGTCCTGCACAGATAAAATCAATTCCCGGACAATTCTTCTGAATATCCTTCACCCCGCTTCCCGGAGTCCCCAGCTCGTTATTCATGTCCATATGAACAACGGCTACGATAATATCTGCCTTGTCTTTTATTTCGGCAGCAGCCGCATTCAGTTCATCTACAGGATTGGTTACTTTATATCCCACCATAGTATCCTTATCCCAGTTCACAATATTCGGGGAAACCGCACCGATAAATCCTATCTTAACTCCACCGCGCTCTACTATAGTATAAGGATCAGCCAGTCTTTTACCGTCCTTATCATATACATTGGAGAGGATGACCTTTGCCTTTTGTGATGCAATAACATTCTTAACAATATCCATCCCGTAGTTATACTCGTGGTTTCCCGTAGTGAAGATATCATATCCTATTGCATTCATTCCTAAAACCATCGGATGAACAGGCTCATCAAGGAACATCTCTGCACTGTTATCCTGTATTATGTCACCTGCATCAATAACTATCGTGTTGTCATTCCGTTTTTCTTTTATCACAGAAGCAACCAGTGCCAGACTCCCGTCAGGGTATTCTTCATTTATCACGTAATCCCACGGAAGCATCATTCCGTGCATATGACTGGTTAGTATC
>JAGHSD010000114.1 GCA_018066045.1 Candidatus Darwinimomas equi
ATATCATATATGAAGTATATTGTCGCAAATCCTACAGAAAATATTACTGTTCTTGTAGAAAATCCGGTCAGCATGGAAGACCGTCCGGAAATTACACGACAGATGTTTGAATCCGTACCTGACTGTGAGCAGGTAGGTTATGTTTGTGATCCGCTTTTCAGCGGCTCGGATATACGTCTTGAAATGATGGGCGGAGAATTCTGCGGTAACGCCTCGTTATCGACTGCTGCACTTTTTGCCGCACGGAACAATCTGCCGTCAGGGTCCTCGCTCAGTGTTACCATGGAATGTTCCGGAGTTGACAATCCGTTCATCTGCGAAGTCCGTGCATTTACCGATAAGAACGGCTGCATTGCCTATTCGGGAAGACTCGCAATGCCCTCTCCCGTAAAAGTGGAATACATCGACGGCCATCCTGTTGTATTTCTTCCGGGCATAGCTCACATGATCGTACCCGCAGGCAGGATTACGCGCCGCCAGATAGAAAACAATATAAAAGATTATGCCTCGAAATTCGATGTTGATGCTTTCGGTGTGCTCCGATGGGATGAAGACGCTCTCTACATGGAACCCTGCGTTTATGTAAAAGGTTTCGAAACTGTTATCTGGGAGCACGGCTGCGCCACCGGTTCCACCTGCATAGGTTATTACAGATATAAAAATGCCGGGCTTACATCCACAGATGTCCGTCAGCCCGGCGGCACAATATCTATCAACATCATCGATAACAGAATTTTTCTGACCGGAGAGGTCAGATTGAGATAAAAAGAACAGGAGGGACTGTCCCTCCTGTTCTTTTTTACCAGTTCCCCGACTTGTATCTTCCAAGGAATGCCTGTGTACGGGGATTCGCGGATTCGAATACTTCCCCAGGTGTTCCCTCATCTACGATCAGTCCGCCATCCATAAATATTACTCTGTCACTTATATCCTGTGCAAAAGCCATCTCATGAGTTACTATGACCATGGCGATATGCAGATCCGCAAGTGATTTTATTACTTTCAGAACTTCGCCTGTAAGTTCCGGATCAAGCGCCGATGTCGGCTCATCAAAAAACAATATTTCCGGATCCATTGCAAGGGCACGCGCTATGGCAACTCTCTGCTGCTGACCGCCCGATAATTCGCAGGGATATGCCGCGCCTCTGTCTCCGAGACCCATCTTGTCAAGCCACTTAAGCGCTTCCTGTCTTGCGGCTTTTTTGTCTTTTTTTGCAACGCGTATCGGAGCATCCGAAACATTATCAAGAACCGACATATGCGGGAAGAGATTGAAATTCTGAAAAACAAGTCCGAATTTTACACCGTCAGCATATATGATTTCACCGGAATCCGGCGTTTCAAGCCCGGTTGCGCAGCGAAGCAGTGTGGATTTTCCGCTTCCGCTCGGACCGATTATAGATACTATCTCTCCGGCATCAACACTGATTGATATATCCTTAAGCACCTGATTGACATCACCGTCTTTATGATCCGTTATTCCTTTCTCCTCACAATTACGATAAGGGAAAGCTTTTTTGATATTTTTTAATTCAAGTATCATTTCTTCCCTCCTTATTTGTAGTAATCGAGTTTCTTCTCAATACGGCCCATAACGAAGTCTACAATCGCATTAAATACAAAGTAGAATACGCCTGCAACAACAAACGGTACGAAACTTGTCTGCGAATTCGCAATCTGTTTTCCGATCGTGAACATTTCCTGATAAGATACAGTGAATGCTATGGATGTATCCTTAACAAGTGTTACGACTTCATTTGTTACACTCGGCATGATTCTTTTTACTACCTGCGGAAGAATAATGCGCATAAAAGTCTGTACCTTTGTATAACCGAGAACTTTTGCCGCTTCATACTGTCCGGGGGAAATGCTCTCGATACCGCCGCGGTATATCTCCGCAAAGTAGGCTGCATAGTTTATTGAAAATGCAACCACTACCGGAATCAGTTTATTTCTTGAAACAGAAATTCCAAAAAGATAGTAGGGGCCGTAAGTTACGGCAAGCAGCTGAAGCATAAGCGGAGTTCCGCGAAGAACAGATATAAAAAATCTTGTTACTGCGGACACCACTTTGTTTTTGCTCATTCGCAGGAGTGCTACTATCATTCCAAGCGGGAGCGAGAAAATCAGTGTCAGGAAAAATATCGCGCAGGTTCTGCCGAAACCTTCACTCATTTTCGCAATCATTGTTAACAGGGACATTGGTTTACCTCTCTACTGTATTAAACACGAAATCCGGAAGCGTTGTTTTCGCTTCCGGGTCGCATCCTTATTGTGTTTTATTATCAACTGTTCCCATCACTGAAGGAAAAGAAGATTATTCTTGATATCGGGATATTTGTCAGCGATCTTTGCATATGTTCCGTCTGCTACAAGTTCTGCAACTGCACCTTCGATTGCGTCGCAGAGTTCCTGATCATCTGCACGGAATGCTATGCCGTACTGCTCTGCGCCAAGTCCTTCATCAATGATTACGTACTGGTCTTCCTTGCCTTCTACGTATGCCTTTGCAACAGGTGCGTCTACGAATACTGCATCAACTGCGTTTCCGTCAAGCTCTGTAAAACATTTAAGGAAACTGTCACATGTTACAAGATCTCCGAAGGTTGCTGTCAGGTCTGCAAGATCTCCGTTAAGAAGTGCCTCACCTGATGTTCCGAGCTGAACTGCTACTGCCATACCTGCAAGATCTTCCGACGATGTGATGCCGCTGTCCTTCTTAACAAGAACTACCTGTGTGTTGTCATAGTACGGAGCTGAAAGAACATATCCTGCTTCTGCCATACTGTCAAGAAGTGTCATGCCTGACCATACGCAGTCGCACTCATTTGAATCAAGCTGCACGAGCTTCTCATCCCAGTTTACTCCGAATACTTCGAATTCCCATCCGAGCTTCTCACATGCTGCCTTACATACCTCAACGTCAAATCCTGTGTAATCACCGTCATCTCCGAGATAGCTGAACGGAGGATACTCCGGATCGATTCCCATGATGAACTTTGCATCTGCCGCTTCCTCAACTGCTTCTGCTGCATCTGCAGCACCTTCTTCATATGCTTCCTCAGCAACGGCTTCAACCACTGCCTCTGCTGCTGCCTCATCTGCTGCTGCCTTCTGTCCTCCGCATGCTGCAAGTGAAAATACCATAATTGCTGCTAAAATTAATGCTAATGTCTTTTTCATAATACTTACCTCTAAGTTTGATTTGATTTATCGCTTTATCATGCTAAAGTGATAAACAAGTATTATACTACTACGGTCACCCCATAATGTCAACACTTTTTCAAATATTTTTTCAGAGGTCATTCAAACAGATATCATCCAGCGTTTCACGTCTGACGGCAGGATAATCCTCTCCCTCTTTAATCATAACTATCGGAGGCCTCGGAATACGATTGTAATTGGATGCCATTGAATAGTTATAGGCACCTGTGGTACATACAGCTAATATATCTCCCCTGCACATTGAATGCGGCAGCATTACTTTCTCCTGTATGATATCACCGCTTTCACAGCATCTTCCCACTACGGAAAATTCTTTGTCGCATTCCTCATCTGTTTTCCCTGCTGCAATGCAGGTATATGCTGCGCCGTAAAGAGCAAAGCGCGGATTATCCGTCATTCCTCCGTCTATTGATACATATGATTTGTATCCCGGGATATCCTTGATAGTTCCGACTGTATAGACAGTCATGCCTGCATCGGCCACGATGCTCCTTCCCGGCTCCATAAGTATCTTCGGAACGCCAATATCCAGCCTCGTGCAGGCTGCCCGAACTGCCGCTGCCACGTCTCCTATTTTTGTCTCTATGTTCAGATACGGATCAGTGTTCACATAACGTACTCCGTACCCTCCTCCGAGATCGAGATACTCTGCCTCATACCCGGTCTTTTCTTTTATCCGTGCCATGAACTCCAGCATGATTACTGCCGCACGCTCAAAAACATCCTCTTCAAATACCTGTGAACCGATATGACACTGAAATCCGCTCAGGTTTATGTTCTTCAGACTCAAAGTATATTCCGTCAGTTTTTCTGCCTGTCCTGTCTCAATGGAAACTCCGAATTTGGAATCTATTCTTCCTGTCTGATCAGCTTCGTAAGTGTGCGTATCGATACCGGGAGTCAGACGGAGAAGGATTTTCTGACAAATGCCGTATTCTCCGGCGATCCTGTCTATGCTCCGCAGTTCTTCTATATTATCTGCAACAAAATATCCGACTTTATGCTTAACGGCAAATTCAATATCCTCATCGGTCTTGTTATTCCCCTGGAAAAAAGCATTTCCCATGTCGAATCCTGCCTGAACCGCCGTATATATCTCTCCCGGCGATACGACATCGATTCCCAGACCCTCTTCGGAGATAATCGTATATATTTTTTTAAATGAACAGGCCTTACTTGCATACATCGGAAAAGAGCCTTCAGGAAAATGCCTGCGGAAGGCGGTTTTATATATCCTGCATTTCTCTCTGATTTTATCTTCATCCAAAAGATAAAGAGGTGTCTTGTATTTCTCTGCGAGTTTAACTACATCTTTTCCCGCAAAATAAAGTTTTCCCTGTTTCGAAGTGATATTGTCACTTACAAATTCCATTATAAAAGCTCCTCAACTGATTTTTCTGACAAATCGACCGGTGCTATATCAAACATTGTTTTACATCCGACATTACCGCGCATATTCATCCGGCAGGCCGCTCTTGCACATGCCGTAAGTACGGAACCCGTAAATTCCGGATTGGAATCTAATTTAAGACTGTACTCTATGGTATGCCTGTGTTCCTTGTTTACTCCTGTCCGTCCGCTTCTTATCACCATGCCTCCGTGCGGAAGTCCGGAATGCTTTTCCGCAAGTTCCTCTTCAGATATAAACTTTACCGTAGTATCATATTCCGCAAAATAATCCGGCATGGTTTTTATCGCATTTTCTATTGCGGCAGGATCTGCGCCTGGCTCAGCCACCACATAGCACTCTCTGGTATGCTTCTGCCTTACTGTAAGATCCGGATTCTCTCCTGCTCTGACGCTTTTTAGTGCAGACGGCACCGGAACCGTATACTGTCTTGCATCTTTAACTCCCTGAATTCTTCTGATTGCATCGGAATGTCCCTGGCTCACGCCTTTTCCCCAGAATGTATAGTCTTTTCCGTCAGGAAGAATCACTGAGGCATACAATCTGTTAAGCGAGAACATGCCGGGATCCCATCCACAGGATATGACTGCCGTCTTGCCTCCTGATTTTGCACTTTCATCTACATTTGCAAAATGTTCCCGGATCCTTGCGTGTGTATCAAAACTGTCGATTACATTAAAGTCCTTCGCAAGAAGCGGGGTCAGTTTCGGGAGATCAGTAGCACTTCCTCCGCATATAATAAGCACATCGATATCTTCCTTGTATTTCAGGATATCTTCTGCCGGATAAACTGCAGCACCTGTCAGTGTCCTGATAGATGAAGGATCTCTTCGTGTGAAGATTCCGAAATTCTCCATATCACCGGCATCTCTGACCGCAATCTCAACACCTTTTCCAAGGTTTCCGTATCCGTATATAGCAACTTTCATATGTTACCTCTGAAATTATCTATCCCTCAATGAGGTTCTTCATGTTATAAAGTCCTGCCGGTTTTCCGATAAGGAATTCGGCTGCTGCCAATGCACCCTCTGCAAACAAAGCTCTGCTATGGGCCTCATGCCTGAGAGTGATCGTCTGATTCTGCGTCCCGACCAGCACCTCGTGTACTCCGACTATATTGCCCATGCGCACGGCATGAATTCCAATTTCCTTCGGAGTTCTCTTACTGTTGCCGCTTCTTCCGGTTTTCAGTTCTGCATCCGGACGTACTTCCTTTATGGCATTTGCAATAGCAAGTGCCGTACCGCTCGGGGCATCTAATTTCCTGTCATGATGCATCTCAACTATCTCTATCTCGGCATCCGGCATCATTTCCGCTGTTTTTCTGGCAAGCTCGATAAGAAGTGCAACTCCCAGAGAATAATTGGCGGCAAAGAATACCGGGATTTTTTCGGATGCGTTATGAATCATCTGCAGTTCATCATCTGTCTGACCGGTAGTGGCAATTATAAGAGGTTTGTTATGCTCAATTGCGTATGCTGTCAGATCGCCTGTCGCAGAATGATGCGAAAAATCAATGATACAGTCAGCCTCTTCCGCCCCGGGAATTTCCTGCAGCCGCTCAAATGATGATGCCACCGGCACAGTATACGTCCCTTTAGCATTCGGATCCACTCCCGCAGTCAGCGAGCTGTTCCGGTAACCTGCGTTTGCAAGCTTTGCCAGCTCGGCCCCCATGAATCCTCCGATTCCGCTGAGTATTATTTTCATAAGATTCCGTGCTCCTTCATGATTGAAATCAGCTTTTCTCTGTTCTTCTCTTCCATCTTTGTAAGAGGAAGTCTTACATAGTTTTCACACATTCCCATCTCTGCAACTGCTGCTTTGGCCGGAATCGGATTTACCTCACAGAACAGTGCGTTGATCAGATCAAGATACTCTGTCTGAAGCTTTGCACTTCCTGCCACATCTCCTGCAAAAAACTTATCACAGATCATCATGGTTTCCTTCGGTGCAACATTAGATAATACGGAAATTACACCCTTGCCTCCCATTGCAAGAATCGGAACAATCTGATCGTCATTTCCGGAATAGATATCTAACTTATCTCCGGCAAGAGCGAAAAGCTCCACGATTTTGGAAATGTTCCCGTTTGCTTCTTTTACTGCTGCAATGTTCGGAATCTTTGCCAGTTCTGCATATGTTGCAGGTTCGATATTGACTCCTGTTCTTGACGGAACATTGTAGACAATGATCGGTTTGGCTGCAGCTTCTGCAATTGCCTTATACATTGCAATGAGTCCCTTCTGTGTTGCCTTATTGTAGTATGGTGTCACAACCAGCAAACCGTCATATCCCAGATCACAGGCATATCTGGTCAGGGAGATTGCATATGCCGTGTCATTGGAGCCTGTGCCTGCAATAGCAGGTACTCTGCCTCCGATTCTTTCATAAGCAAACTTCAGAACCTGTCTATGCTCTGCATCATTTAGAGTTGATCCCTCTCCTGATGTACCTGCAATCACGAGAGCATTGATTCCCTGCTCTATCTGCCAGTCGATCAGCTTTCCGAATCTCTCGTAATCAACTCCTGCCTCTGTCATAGGTGTAACAAGTGCTGTGGCAACTCCCTTAAAAATCTCTTTACTCATAACCGGTCTCCTCTTAAAACTGTTAAACTTATTATATTTCAAAAAGTAATCTGCCGTGAGGTATTACTTGTCTTCTTTTATCATTTCAATCATTCTGTTTCTGAAATATTCGCCTATATGGCGTCTTTCCTCATCTGTCAATTCTTTCGGATATACCGGTTTTCCGTACCGGATCTTCAGTCTTCCCGAACTGATCCATGGCTTATGCTCTTCGAACAGCGCCCTGCTTCCGATTATTACTACCGGTACTATCGGTGCGTCCGATTTAAGAGCTATCTTGAAGCATCCCGCATGGAAAGGAAGAAGTTCCTCGGGTGCTCCGCTCTTTTCTCTCGTTCCCTCCGGACATACCCACACGTTCAATCCGTTTTTGATATTATCGATTGCTTTAAGTATGACCTGAAGCCCCTGCTTTAAATCACCACGGTCCAGAAACAATCCGTTCATCATAGCCATAACCTGCCCGATTACCGGAATTCCTTTTGCTTCTTTCTTTCCTATAAAAGACAGCAGCGGCTTCGTGCACGCATATGCCGCTGCCACATCAAATATTCCGGTATGGTTACTCACATAGAGTGCCTGACCATCCGGAATATTTTCGATTCCTTCTGCCGTAATCTTTATTCCGCATATAAACATATATGCTTTTGCGGCATTTCTCATCATAAACTGCGTGATCCTATGCACCAGATGGTTACCCTTGTCTCTTATAAAGAGCCACAGGATAAACACCGGAAGCATAAGAACCGCAAATATTATTACAAATACTATTAACAGAATCAGTTTTAACATAACTCAGCCGAAAGCCCGCCATCCTTCACATCGAATCTGATTACATCTCCCTGATGAAGTTCTCCTTCTCCTAAGATCAGCTTTGCTGCCGCTGTCTCCACATGTTTCTGGATGTACCTCTTAAGCGGACGTGCTCCGTATACAGGGTCATAACCATTATCGATTATATACTGCTTTGCTTTTTCGGTCAATTCCACACTGATCTCCTGGACCGCAAGACGCCTGTTAAGATCCTCAACTATAAGATCTACGATACCGCCGATATTATCCTTTGTAAGCGGCTTGAACATTATTATCTCGTCAAGCCTGTTAAGGAACTCCGGACGGAAATGATTACGGAGATCCGCCATTACCGCGTCATTTGCTTCCTTCCTGATCTCACCGTTTTCGTCTATTCCGTCAAGCAGATACTGTGAACCGATGTTGCTGGTCATGATAATGATAGTGTTCTTGAAGTCAACGGTCTTTCCGAGTGAATCCGTGATGCGTCCGTCATCAAGCACCTGAAGCAGCACATTGAAAACATCCGGATGTGCTTTCTCGATCTCATCAAAGAGCACAACGCTGTACGGTTTTCTGCGGACTGCCTCTGTAAGCTGACCGCCTTCATCATATCCGACATATCCGGGAGGCGCTCCGATAAGACGTGATACGGAGAATTTCTCCATATATTCACTCATGTCGATACGTACCATATTGCTTTCGTCATCAAACAGCGCTTCTGCAAGTGACTTGGCAAGTTCTGTCTTGCCGACACCTGTCGGACCAAGGAAGAGGAATGAACCTATCGGCTTGTCCGGATCCTTGATTCCCGCCTTGCTCCTCTGGATTGCCTCAACGACCTTCTGCACTCCTTCATCCTGACCAACTACTCTTTTATGTAAAATGTCGTCTAAATGCAAGGTCTTGTTCTTTTCTGACTCATTCAGCTTGGATACCGGAATTCCTGTCCAGCGTGAGATGATGTTCGCAATCTCGTCTTCTTCAACTGCCTCATGAACCAGTTTGAGATCTGCCTTCTTTACTGCAGCTTCTTCCTCTTCAAGCTGTTTCTGAAGATCCGGAAGCCTGCCGTACTGAAGTTCAGCTGCCTTCTCGAAATCATAATTATGCTGAGCAGTCTGAATCTCATTGTTTATTTTTTCTATTTCTTCTCTCAGTTCTGCAAGATGAGAGAGACTGTTTTTCTCGTTATCCCACTGGGCTTTTTTCTCTTCAAACTGAGATCTCAATTCCGCCAGCTCTGCCTGAAGAGCTTCAAGACGTTCTTTACTGAGATTATCGGTTTCTTTCTTAAGAGCTACCTCCTCTATCTCAAGCTGCATGCATTTCCTTCGAAGTTCATCCAGCTCGGCAGGCATGCTGTCCATCTCTGTCTTGACAAGTGCACATGCCTCATCGACCAGATCGATAGCCTTGTCAGGCAGAAATCTGTCAGTAATATACCTGTCACTCAGTGTCGCTGCAGCAACCAGAGCCCCGTCCGAAATCTTGACATGATGGAAATTCTCGTAACGTTCTTTCAGTCCTCTCAGTATGGATATAGTATCCTCAACCGTCGGCTGTTCTACCATAACCGGCTGGAAACGACGCTCAAGAGCTGCGTCCTTTTCGATATACTTTCTGTATTCGTCAAGTGTCGTTGCGCCTATGCAGTGAAGTTCACCTCTTGCAAGCATCGGTTTGAGCATGTTTCCGGCATCCATCGCACCTTCGGTCTTACCGGCTCCTACGATAGTATGAAGCTCATCGATGAAAAGGATGATCTTTCCGTCCGACTTCTTAACTTCTTCAAGTACGGCTTTAAGACGCTCCTCGAATTCACCTCTGTACTTTGCGCCTGCCACAAGACTGGCCATATCAAGCGCAAACAGCTGTTTATCCTTAAGACTCTCCGGCACGTCGCCCTTTGCAATACGCTGTGCCAGACCTTCCACCACGGCCGTCTTTCCTACACCGGGTTCACCGATCAGCACCGGATTGTTTTTCGTCTTACGGCTCAGTATCTGTATGCTCTGGCGTATCTCCGCATCTCTTCCGATAACCGGATCGAGTTTCTGATCACGCGCCTTTTTGACCAGATCCTGTCCGTATTTATTCAATGTATCATAGGTTGCTTCCGGATTATCGCTGGTTACCCTCTGGTTTCCTCTGACCTCTGAAAGGACCTTCAGAAAACTCTCTTTTGTAATTCCGTAATTTCTGAAGAGCTGTTCCAGATTGCTGTCAGCATGTTTTAGCATACAGAGCATCAGATGTTCAACACTTACATATTCATCACCCATGGCTCTGGCTTCATCCTGAGCATTGATGAGTACATTATTAAGATCATTTGAAATGTATGCGTTACCGCCCTGCACTTTCGGGAGCTTTGAAATAATGCCTTCCAGCTCATTTTCGAACATGCCGCGGTTAATTCCCATCTTTTCGATCAGATTTCCTGTAAGCGAGTCTTCCAGCTGAAGCATAGCCATCAGAAGATGACTCTGCTCGATACTCTGATTGCCGTAGTCATGTGCAATCTTCTCCATATTCTGAATTGATTCTATTGATTTCTGTGTGAATTTATCTATATTCATAACCGTACCTCCCCTGCGTTTGGTCTGTTCTATAAATTGTATAACATTGTTATATGTGTAATATAACACGCGAAAACCTCCCCGTCAAGGGAGGTTCGCATTTTTTACATTTTTTTAACAAATATATTGTTTTACATAACCAGCTTCGCCGCACCGAGTATGCCTGCATCATTGCCTAATTCGGCAAGTACTATATCTGCGGGTTCCTTAAAGAGATGAATCGATGATTCGTATTTTTCCCGTATCACATCAATAAGATACTGCCCGGCCTTTGAAACGCCGCCTCCTATGATATATACCTCGGGATCAATGATTACCGACAGATTGGCAAATTCCTGTCCCAGATAACCGAAACAGTATCTGACGACTCCGTCTGCCAGCGCGTCACCATGTTTTGCTGCGTTTACAACATCTACAGCCTGCATCTTATCTCTGTCGATCACTCTGAGCGCGCTTGGTTCATCACTTCTGTCAAGTGCTCTCTTTGCTTCACGGACAAGTCCTGTTCCGGATGCATATTGCTCCAGGCATCCGTGTCCTCCGCATCCGCATTGAACTTCTTCTCCGTCCTTTACATGTATATGGCTGAGTTCCGCAGCCACATCATGCGCTCCGTATATCATGTTTCCTCCGTCAAGGATGATTCCGCCTCCGATAGCGGTTCCTATGGTCGCCATGATGAGACTGTTGTATTTTTTTGCCGCACCGAATGCATACTCTCCGAGAGCCGCAAGTTTTCCGTCGTTCCCTGCCGCGCATTTTATATGAGAACCTTCTGCACCAAGTTTTGCACTCAGGTCCTTAGCAGGATAAGTATTTTTTATTTCCGGAACATTGGCACATACAGGAAGAAATCCCTTGTTTGATATGGGTCCCGGAACAGTCATGCCGATACCATTGATGTCGGCGAGGTCATAGTGACTCTTTATCTCCTCCGCCATCGTTCCTATAACATCTTTAGATGTATCCACCTGCCATTGAGCAACGATTTTTCCGTCTTCGGTTACCTCACCGAATTTTATCGCAGTTCCTCCCAGATCGATACCGATATATTTCCCTGCCATACGTTCTCCTTTTTGTTCCTTCAGATTTTATTTAAACTGATATGCCCTCATATATGTGTTTCCGGAAAAAATGAAATTTCCCGGCATTTTTCCGTGAGTAACCATCCTTGCGCCGTCTTCCATATAATCGCTGAACTTGATGATACCGTTCATACTCATTATAGTACAGTTATCGTTTCCTATAAGATAAATATACGATTCATCGGCTCCGAGAGTATCAAACTGCTCGTCAAATTCCTTCCTGAGCATCTCGCTTCCGTCAGCATTATATATCACAAGTCTGTAGTTCTTCACAGGCTCTTCGCTGTCGGATTCTTCATCAGCTGCCAGATCCGTATATACCACTCCAAGATGATTTCCGGCATTAACGATACTTGTTATACTTTCACCCGTTGTTATCGTATTTACAAGTTCCGGTGAACTGATATTTCTTGACGAGAATATATATATACCCGTATCAGCCGCGGCGTATGAATATGTTGAATTGATAAATCTTACTCTCGCCACCATGCTTTCTGCAAACGGTTCCTCAAATCCTCCTACCAGACGATTAGGAACATTCTTTCCGATCTCGGAAAAATCATAGAACACCACTTTGGATTTCATTACTCCGCCGTCAAGATATTCGAAAGCACTTATAAGCTGTGTCCCTTCCGGAGAAAGTGCTATATCAATCGGGTACCCGTCTCCTTCCAGTCTTGATTTGATTGTAATATCCAGGTCGCTTCCGTCTTTCCTGAAGAATGTGATGTATGCCGCATCGTTATCCTCAATGATAGCCGCACATACTCCGCTCTCGGCTACCACGGCCTTTGTGACCGGTTTAAGTGTTGCTGCAGTTCCGATTGATCCGGTAAGATTGTATATTCTAATCTGCGTCCCGAACGCATCATAAATACAGGCATAGTCTCCGCTTACATAAGCTTTCGGATTCGACATCTCATAGGTATCTACCCACACATCATTTCCGTCTTTATCTATATATGACGCTCCGTCATGAGAATACCTTATTACATTTTCACCGAAATGTTCGTATCCGGAAAAGCTTCCTTCCGCCATCTCCCTTTCCCATTTCAGTTCATATGTCGTATATCTGTGATATCTTAACATGAGAAAAGCCGCTGTTATCACGATAATCACTACCGCAATTATACCGAAAACAAGCCAGAAACGAACTCTGTTCCTTCTGGCCTGCTGATATTCAAGCTGCCTTACCTTGTCTTCCGAATCACCGGCACTTATCATGCGCCGGCGCATGTCTTTTTTCTGTTTTTCTCTTCTGGAAATCATCAGATATCAGTCTGTCTGTAATACTCCTCTATGGCCTCTGATATATTTGTCACGGTTCCATGGTTTATAATATCTTCCAACTTTTCGATCTTTGATCTGTTCATGAATTCCTTGCCAAGATACACCTCATAATTGCTGCTGATTTCCAGTGCCTTTGCCTTGCGGGCCGAATCTGTTTCGTTGAAGCGTGCCGTAACATCCGCAAGTTTTGCCTCTGCTTCTTCAATTGCAGGTCTTGCGTTACCGGTTATCTCCTCGGTAATTATGTTTCTGGTCACATTCTCGAATTTACTGATGGCCTCGTTTTTCTGCATGGTTATATCCGCGAGCTGCTGAGTAATATGCGCTATTTCATCATCATAAACCGCAAGATCATAGTGAGACTCATTACTGTCGTTTCTTATATTATCCGTTATATCATTAATGTTCCTTCTGTCATCCGCAATCTTCTTTTTCAGCGCCCTGACCCTTATCAAAGCGTCATGATGCTTCGTAACCGTACTCTGACTGATTGCAATATATATTCCGCCAAGCAGAAGAATATCTACTACATAAATAATGAACAGTGCTATAGTATTGCCCTCAAAGAACAGCTTCCAGATTCCGAACGGAATCAGGAAAAATGTTATCGCAAACGTCAGGATCAGAATCAGGATATCCTTGAACGAACGCGGCATGAACAACGAAAAGTAAAACCCCGAATTGCAGAATGACGGGATACCGTTCTTCTTGAACTCAGACCTTATCTGGCTCTCGATATTCTTGATGTCTTTGCGCAGATATGCCGTTTCATCGGCTATCCTGCCTTTGACTCCCTGATTTTTGGCTTTCTCGCGCTTTGCCCTGGCACGTTTCAGCTTATCATTGCATTTGGCTATCTCGCCGTCATATGTTTTGTCGATTTCGCTTCGTCTTTTGTTGTATGTCTGATCAAGTGTATCTTCAAGCTTTCTTTTCTGAGAATCGACACTTGCCTCAAGTTTGGATTTCTCCTCTCTGAGTTTTGCTGTCTCAGCATTGAGCTGACTGATTTCTGCAAGCGCCGCTTTGGCTCCTGCCAAAAAAAAGTTCAGATCCTGTGTAGGTTCCATAGCTTCTCCCTCTTAAACCACGTATACAACTTCCCGTTTTATATCGTATCGATAAATCAATATCCCGGCTTGCCGAGGATCTTAAACATGTTCTTCTTATATGTCTCTACGCCCGGCTGATTGAACGGATTTACTCCAAGCATATATCCGCTTACGCCGCATGCAAACTCAAATGTGTAGAACAGCTCACCTAAATTGTATGCATCCTGCTTCTGAATATGCACAACAAGATTCGGTGTCTTTCCGTCCGTATGCGCCTGGATGGTTCCTTCCTGCGCTGCCTTGTTTACGAAATCCATATCTTTGCCTGCGAGGTAGTTCAGCTGATCAAGGTTTTCCGGATCCTCGCTCATAATAATCTTTGTATCATTCTCATCAATAGTGAGGACTGTCTCAAACATAATACGGCTTCCGTCCTGAATGAACTGCCCGAGTGAATGAAGATCTGTTGTGAAGTCAACACTTGCCGGATAAATACCCTTTCCGTCTTTTCCTTCACTCTCACCGTAAAGCTGTTTCCACCATTCTGCGATGAAATGAAGTCTGGGCTCATAGTCAGCCATAATTTCTACTGATTTGCCTTTACGATAAAGAATATTTCTGAAAGCCGCATAAAGCAGTGCATTATTGCTGCTGTAATCCTCATTCATGCACGCCTCTCTGGCATCTGCCGCACCTTTCATCATGGCATCAATATCAATTCCTGCTGCTGCAATAGGAAGAAGTCCGACTGCAGTAAGTACAGAGTATCGTCCGCCTACATCATCCGGTACAACGAATTCCTCGTATCCGTTTCTGTCTGCAAGAGTCTTAAGGGCACCCCTTGCCTTGTCCGTTGTTGCATATATTCTCTTTGCCGCCTCTGCTTCACCGTATTTATCTTCAAGAAGCTTTTTGAAGATTCTGAATGCGATAGCCGGCTCTGTAGTTGTTCCGGACTTTGATATTACATTGATTGAGAAATCCTTGCCATCGATAAGATCGATCAGATCCTGTGTATATGATGCCGAAATATTGTTTCCGCAAAAGAATATCTGAGGAGTCTTACGGTTTTTCTTATCCTGTGAATTGTAAAATGTATTCGTAAGAGCTTCGATAGCAGCCCTTGCTCCGAGATATGATCCGCCGATTCCGATTACAAGAAGAACATCCGAATCACTCTGTATCTTAGCTGCCGCTTTTTTTATACGGGCATATTCTTCTTTATCATAATCTACCGGAAGATTTACCCAACCGATAAAATCATTTCCCTCTCCGGTTCCTTCAATTAGAGTCTTCTTTGCTGCCATTACATCATTCTTAATTGCTTCAAGATCCTGCTCTGTCACAAATTCAAGAGCTCTGCTGTGGTCAAATTTAATCATTTCTCCTCCAATAACTTACTGCCTTTTTTAATCAAATGTATTATATTGCTTACTCCGGTATCAAGCTGTGATGCTTCCATACGAAATGCCCAGTCCGCCCGGTCAGAATATACTTCATCTATTGTATCACATAAGAGACTCTCTGTGACAGTATCTTCCATAAGAACCTCTGAAAGTCCCTGACGCTGGAAGCTCTTTGCATTCAGCACCTGGTCGCCTCTTGATGCACTGCCTCCAAGCGGGATGAGTATGTTCGGCTTATGAAGCGCCAGTATCTCACAGATGGCATTGGCCCCCGCCCTTGAGATCACTACATCTGCAGCGGCAAAGAAATCTTTAAGATCATCGCCTACATATGCAAACTGTCTGTAGCCCTTAAGTTCATTCAGTACCTCATCGGTATTCCCTCTTCCGCATATATGAAGTACCTGATATTTTTTAAGAAGCCTCGGCAGAGATTTCCTCACTATACCGTTAACAGCGACTGAACCGAGACTTCCTCCGATTACCATTACTATCGGTTTCTTTGTATCAAACCCCAGAATCTTACGTCCTCTTTCGGCATCTCCCTCCAGCAGTTCAGCACGTATGGGGCATCCTGTAAGAACTCTTTTGTTTTCCGGCAGATATTTCATAGTCTCCGGGAAATTACAGCATATTTTTGATGCTGCCGGAAAGCACATTTTATTCGCAAGTCCCGGTGTCAGATCGGATTCATGTATTATCGTCGGAATCCGGTATCTTGCAGCTGCCATAACGACAGGTACCGTAACATATCCCCCTTTTGAAAATACGATATCCGGTTTTATTTTTTTAATCAGGCTTCTCGCCTCTCCGTACCCGTGAATAACATGACCCGGATCTGTCAGGTTCTTGATATCCCTGTATCTGCGGAGTTTTCCCGAGTCTATTCCGTAATACGGTATTCTCTGAGCCTCTATAAGTCCCTTCTCAATTCCGTTATAGGAGCCGATATAATGTATATCATATCCGAGTTCTCTCAGTTTCGGCAGAAGTGCAATATTCGGTGTTACATGTCCGGCAGTTCCCCCGCCGGTCAATACTATTGTAGGCATATATGTTTCTCCCAATAAATAATAGTGCGCACAGAAACGCACTATTATTATAACGCTTTATAACTTATCGAACAATGAAATGTTGGATTGTACGCAGCCTATACGCAGACGGAGCATAAACACTCCTCTTCAAGACCGATTCGCTTTGTCAAAAAGCGCCTGAATAAACCTTGCAATCTGAACCTGTCGACGATGTAGCCGATCCTGTTCTTGAACACCAAAGTAGCGCTGCTACAGATGCAATAATGCAGGAAAGGGAATTACATGCGACCGTAATAAAATCAACTCTAATACCAGACAATCTTGCAGCACTCTCATTTCCTCCGGTAGCAAGAATATCTCGACCAAATTTTGTATTCTTATAGAATATTGCCAGAATTATTACAAAGATTACCATCGCAACAAACAAGGCAGAGGTTGGTCCTACCTTAGCTCTTCCGAAAGCAGAAAAACTCTCAGTCATTGGATACGGATAACCATGCGAAATTCCGACTGCAATGCCGTTGTAAATAAATGACATGGCAAGAGTGATTATGAAACCTGAAAGCTTCAACTTAACCACCAACAATCCATTAACAATTCCGCAAGCTGCAGCAATGAGTATGGTACAAACAACAGCCGGAAATGATGACCATCCCAATGTCTGAACGCACTCTCCTAGAATAACGCAAGAAAGAGCTCCAACTGCTCCTACTGATAAGTTCATTCCACCAATAACGGCCACCATAAGCTGTGCACCAGCTATAAATGCATATAAAGCCGCCGTTCTGGAAAGGTTGAACAAATTAAAAGAAGTCAGGAAAGAATCTGTAAAGATTGAAAACAGAAGTATTAACGCGACGCATGCCACAATTGCACTCGAATAACTTTGAAGAAAGAATCTTTGAATTCGATTTCCCTTTTCCTTTGTTTCCATATAATCAATCTCCTTTGCATAATGCTGAAAGCAAAACATTGCTTTATGCAATAATCTTATGCGCAAATTTTATTTTTTGCGATTTCAACGATTTTGCGAAACCGTTGAAATATTTTGTCATCGCAGACATACTGCACAATGAAAAGTCCTGATTCTATACATATTCAACAAATTCTTGTTGTACCCCTTTGCTTTCAATGTTGCAGCACTCCCAATTCTCTTATCACCTGATTGAACTGTATCTGCGGATTACGAATGTCATTTGGACTATACTGTCTTAGACCAGCTCATCCACCACATACGCCTTGTTCATATCATAAATAAAGCCAGACCCGCGATTGGGTCTGGCTTTATAATTATCTCCCTGTTATTATATACTTCTTATATACTTTATCTGTGCTGTCACTGAATCCGGTCCGGTGCCTCCGGCGGATATTCTCTTTCCGACGCAAGTCTTAAGATCGATATCATGGAACACATCCTTATCGAACAGTTCCGAGAATTTCTTCAGCTCTTCATGTGTCAGTTCATCAAGTGTCCTGCCTGCTTCTATGCATTATGCCACTATGCTTCCGGAAATATGATATGCATCCCTGAACGGCATGCCTTTGCGCACGAGATAATCTGCAAGGTCAGTAGCATTTATGAATCCTCCTTTGGCTGCCGCAAGCATTTTCCCTGAATTTACCTTCATTTCTGCAAGCATAGGTATCATGACATTGAGGCACAGCTTCGCGGTATCACATGCATCAAATACCGATTCCTTGTCTTCCTGCATATCTTTATTGTATGCAAGAGGCAATCCCTTGAGTGTAGTGAGCATCTGAATCAGATCTCCGTATACTCTTCCTGTCTTTCCGCGGACAAGTTCTGCCATATCGGGGTTCTTTTTCTGAGGCATTATTGATGATCCTGTCGTAAATGCATCCGAAAATTCGATGAACTTGAATTCCCAGCTTGACCAGAGTATCAGTTCTTCGGCAAATCTGGAAAGATGCATCATAAGAATCGAGAGGTCACTTAAGAGTTCCACGCAGAAATCTCTGTCTGACACTCCGTCGATGGAGTTATGACATATATCATCAAATCCTAAAAGCTTTGCTTCATAGAGTCTATCGGTATCATAAGTAGTTCCGGACAGAGCGCAGCTTCCTATCGGAGAGATATTGATTCTCTTTCTCGCATCTTTAAGTCTGTCCTTATCTCTTATCAGCATCATGGCATATGCAAGTATCTGATGTGAGAAAAGTATGGGCTGCGCCCTCTGAAGATGTGTGTACCCCGGCATGATGACATCGGAATATTTCTCTGCGATATCCGCGATGACCTGAATGAGTTTTTCAGTCTGTCCGCTGATTTCATCAACCTCATCCCTCAGATACATGCGTGTATCCTGAGCAACCTGATCGTTGCGGCTGCGCGCGGTATGAAGCTTCTTTCCGTCATCTCCGATGCGTTTAGTCAGCTCCTCTTCGACGAACATATGGATATCTTCGGCACTCATATCAATCGAAAGATTTCCCGATGAAATATCATCAAGTATGCCTTTAAGACCATTTATTATGTTTTCGGCTTCCTCGGGTTTGATTATTCCCTGTTTGCCGAGCATCTTTGCATGAGCTATACTCGCAGTTATATCCTGTTTATACATGCGGCTGTCAGTGCCGATGGATGAATTGAGCTCATCCGCAATCGATGCCGTATCTCCTGCCGTTCTTCCGGCCCACATTTTTGCCATTATAATCTTCCCTGCTCGCGAAGAGCCTGTACTTTTGTGGGAAGTCCCCAAATATTGATGAATCCTCCGGCCTGCGCCTGATCGAAATCACTCTCACCGAATGTAACGATGTTCTCTGAATAAAGTGAGTACGGTGATGTCGTTCCTGCCGGGATGATATTGCCCTTATAAAGTTTAAGCTTAACAGAGCCGGTTACGAATTTGTTGCTCTCATTTGCAAATGCCGTAAGTGCTTCCTGCAGAGGTGAGTACCACTTTCCGTTGTAGATAAGATCTGCATAATCCACTGCAAGTTTCTGTTTCTCATGAAGCACTTCTTTATCGACCGTAAGCATCTCAAGATGCTCATGAGCAAAGTAGAGGATGGTTCCGCCGGGTGTCTCATATACACCACGATCCTTCATACCGATAAGACGGTTCTCAACGATATCGATGATACCGATTCCGTTTGCGCCGCCGATAGCATTTAACTTCTCAATGATCTTTGAAGCTTTCATCTTCTCGCCGTTAAGTGCTACAGGTGCACCTGCCTCGAAATCGATAGTCACATATGCGGGTTCATCCGGAGCCTGTTCCGGTGCAACCCCCATCTCTAAGAATCCCTTCTTTGCATACTGCGGCTCGTTCGCCGGATCTTCAAGATCAAGTCCCTCATGGCTTAAGTGCCAGAGGTTCTTATCCTTTGAATAGTTTGTCTCACGGTTGATCTTAAGCGGAACATTATGTGCTTCCGCATAGTCAATCTCTTCGTCACGGCTCTTGATGTCCCACTCACGCCATGGAGCAATAATCGGCATATCCGGTGCGAATCTCTTGATGGCAAGTTCAAAACGAACCTGATCATTCCCCTTTCCTGTTGCACCATGTGCGATTGCGTCGGCACCTTCTGCAAGTGCGATTTCCGCAAGCTTCTTTCCGATAACGGGACGTGCAAAAGCAGTTCCTAAAAGATACGTTTCATACTTAGCACCCATCTTCATTGAAGGAACAATAATATCATCAACCATCTCGTCTACAAGATCTGCAACTATAAGCTTGCTTGCACCTGTCCTGATGGCTTTTTCCTCAAGACCTTCAAGCTCATCTGCCTGACCGACGTTGCCTGCTACAGCGATTACTTCGCAGTTATTATAGTTTTCTTTAAGCCAGGGGATAATGATAGATGTAGCAAGTCCGCCGGAGTATGCAAGGGCAACTTTTTTAATCTTTGATTTGTCCATTGTTTTTCTATCTTCTTTCTTTTTTATTTAGTACAAAGTATAAAATTACAGCACCTTCGACAGGAAATCCTGAAGACGCGGGCTATGCGGATTGCCGAATATCTGCTCCGGAGTGCCTTCCTCTACTAATTTTCCGTCTGCCATGAAGAGTACTCTGTCCGCTACTTCGCGGGCAAATCCCATCTCATGTGTTACGACTACCATGGTCATACCGGCTTTTGCAAGTTCCTTCATAACGTCAAGAACTTCTCCGACCATTTCCGGATCAAGCGCCGATGTCGGCTCATCAAAGAGCATCACATCCGGTTCCATCTCCAGAGCACGTACGATGGCAACGCGCTGCTTCTGTCCGCCCGATAACTGACTCGGATATGCATCTGCTCTGTCCGCAAGACCGACTCTCGTCAGAAGCTCCATGGCCTTCTTTTTCGCTTCTTCCTTGTCCATCTTTTTAAGCTGAACAGGTGCCAGTGACATATTGTCTAAAATCGTCATATGCGGAAACAGATTAAAATGCTGGAAAACCATTCCCATTTTCTGTCTGCGCTTATCGATATTGATCTTCTCCGAAGTAAGATCTGTTCCATTGAAGATGATCTTTCCGGCAGTCGGGAATTCAAGCATATTCAGACTTCTCAGGAAGGTTGATTTACCGCTTCCCGAAGGTCCTATAACTACAACTACCTCTCCCTTTTTGATCTCTGCAGTAACACCATCAAGTGCCTTGATTTTTCCATTCTTGAAATATACCTTAAGATCTTCAGTGCTTATCACGGTTGCGCTGTTTGTCTGATTCAACATCCGGGTTCAACCTCCTTTCCATAAGTGCTACAAGTTTGGTAAGTCCAAGTACCAGTATCAGGTAAATAGCTGCAATTCCGAGGAATGGCATAAATGCCTGGTATGTTCTTCCCTGCACATTCATAGCCCACTTGGTGATATCCTTCATACCGATGATATTGACGATCGAGGTCTCCTTCAGCAATGCGATAAACTCATTGCCCAATGCAGGAAGGATATTCTTGATAGCCTGCGGTATGACGATATGGGACATGGTCTGAACATACGACAGTCCGAGGCTTCGTCCTGCTTCAGTCTGACCCTTGTCTACGGCCATAATTCCGCTTCGTATGATTTCAGCAACATACGCACCTGAGTTGATACCAAATGTAAGTGTTGCCACAAGTGTCGTGTTTGTTGACGATGCCATAATGACAAAATACATGATAAGAAGCTGCACCATAACAGGTGTTCCTCTGATGATTGTCAGATATACCTGGCAGATCGCATTGAGGACATTAAGTACATTATTCTTCTTATGCTGGATCTCCAGCTCATCGTGTGAAGACCTTACAAAAGCAACCACTACGCCGAGCACCACACCGAGTATAAGTGCCAGAAAGGTAATCTTCAGTGTTACTCCCAGTCCGCTGATCAGTGCTTTCCAACGTTCGGCATCTATGAATGTCTGTTGAAAATCCGCTAAAAACTTTTCCATAAACCTCTCCTAACTGATATAAAAACAATTTGTCAAAACATCGAACAAGGGACGGTTTGCTCCGCCCCTCTTTTTTATATTCTGTTTATGCACAACAGTAATACCATTAATCTGCCTTGATGTATTTATCAATAATCTTCTGAACTGTTCCGTCAGCAATCTTTGCATCGAGAATCTTATTCATTGCATCAAGGAGTTCCTTGTTATCCTTTGAAACTGCTCCTGCATAGTCCTCTTCAACATATGTTGTATCAAGAACTGTAAGTCCTTCGTTCTTCTCTGCAAGTGCTTTTGCCGGGTTGTTATCGATAACTACACAGTCGACATTTCCTGTAAGAAGTGCCTGAACTGCCATAGCGCCGTTTGAATAAGCGGTTACATTCTCTGCGCCGAAATCATCTTCGCAGTAGATATGTCCTGTAGTTGACTCCTGAACACCGATCTTGTGACCTGCAAGGTCATCAGCTGACTTGATATCGCTTCCTTCAGGAACGATGATGGACTGCACACCCTTTGCGTATGTTGATGTGAAGTTTACATTCTGAAGACGTTCTTCTGTTACTGTAAGGCCTGCAAATCCGACATCTACTTTACCTGTCTGTACTGCTGTAAGAATCGATGCAAACTCCATATCCTGAATCTCAAGCTCAAGTCCGAGCTCACTTGCGATCATCCCTGCGATTTCTGCGTCGATACCCACAATCGTCTCACCATCTTCATCACTTACGAACTCATATGGAGGGAACGCTGCGTTTGTCGCCATGATAAGCTTTCCTCCCTGAACTGTCTTAACTGCCGATGATGCCTCTGCTGCCGGAGCTGCTTCCTCTTTTGCTGCCTCTGCTGCCGGAGCCGGTGCTGATGATCCGCCGCAAGCTGCAAGTGACAATACCATAACTGCTGCAAGTGCGATAGCTAAAATCTTCTTCATAATACTTCCTCCTGAAACCAAATCCTGTGTCTGTATGTTCTGTATTTTGGAAATCGGTTTTTATGACCGGTTTTCTTTTCGATGTCGATATAATACTCTTTAAATATGCACATGTCAATATGTTTTTTGCATATTTTTAACATTATTCTCGATTATTTTGATGTTTTATGCATATTTATGCATTTTATAGCGAATATTCAGTTATTATTGATTTTTCACAAAACCCAGTCATCTGTTTTGGACATAATATCCAAAAAGCGAAGCAGTTATTTCTGCTCCGCTCTCATATATGAATACCCGTTATTAATTTCTTCCTTTTCCTCTTTTTATCAGGAACATTATTGTTGAACTGAGAACCGCATTTGCTATAAGTTCCACCAGGAAGTTCACACCGACAAAAGCAGTCAGTATATATTTCATATCATAACTGAAGAAAATCAGACATCCGATGATAAAAACTCCGGTATTTACCACAGGGCATGTTATTGATGCTGCAATAACCGCTGCCTTTTCATTTTTTCTTTTCAGCATCTTATATATCAGACCGGCTGCGGCACCGCAGGCAATACCCTTGGCCGTTACCGTTATTATGGTCCCTGCCATATTGATACCCAGAAAAAATGCCGCATCCCCGCTTAAGAACACCGCCAGCGCAAATACAAGTCCCAGCCACGCTCCTGCAAGCACTCCGTACAATGCCGCTCCGACAACTATCGGGATCAGCACTGTCGACATGGAAAAGATGCCGAATTTAATATGTACCACCATCTGAAGAAGCATAACCAGTGCGGTCAGCATTCCCATCATGGTTAGTTTTTTAATTTTATCTGAACTCATCTTTCCACCATTTGCTGTATCAGCGGTACAGGTTACTTATTATACTTCTCTTCAATAGCTGTAATCTTATCAACACGGCGGGCATGACGTCCGCCCTCGAACTCTGCAGAGAAGAATGAATCAAGAATATCTTTTGCAAGCTCAACACCTACGATTCTCTCTCCGAGAGAGATCATATTTGCGTTGTTATGCTGAACAATAAGACGTGCTGTTGCCGTATCAGAGCAAACTCCGCAGCGTATTCCCGGAACTTTATTTGCAGCAAGTGAGATACCTACACCTGTTCCGCAGATAACAACACCCTTGTCGATCCTGCCTGCCATAAGCGCCTCTGCAACTGCCTGTCCGAAGTCCGGATAATCATCCTTTGCCTGAGGATCTGTTGAACCGTAGTCAATTACTTCATATCCCTTGCCTTCAAGATATTCTTTAAGAATGTTTTTGAAATTAACAGCTGCATGATCATTACCGATACCAACTCTCATGATAATTCTCCTTTTATTATGATATGAGCTGATCCGAAGGGACCAGCTCATGTAACATCCGATCTAATCCACCGGATCTGTGATTTGTAATTCCGATTACTCTACTACATACGGCATAAGGCCAATATGTCTTGCACGCTTGATAGCTGTAGTGATATCACGCTGATGCTTTGCACATGTTCCTGTTACTCTGCGAGGAAGAATCTTTCCGCGCTCTGAAACATACTTTCTAAGTGTTGCGATATCCTTGTAATCAATAGCCTTATCTTCAGTACAGAAGATGCAGACTTTCTTTCTTCTTGCACGCATAGCCATGCCCGGTTTTCTTCTTGGAGCATCTGCCTTGTTCTCTTTATTAAAAGCCATCTTTTTTCCCCTTTTGAAATTAGTTAAATGGAAGTCCCTCGTCTTCCACTCCGTCAGGAATGTTCATGAATCCGTCTGTTGCAGCCTGTGCCGGTGCCGGACGCGAATAACCTGTTCCGCCTTCACCTGAATTCTTGCTGTCTGCGAACTCCTGATCATCCACAATTACGTCTGTGGTGTAAACTTTCTGTCCGTCCTTGTTTGTATAGCTTCCTGTCTGAAGTCTTCCTGAAACGAGAACTCTCATTCCCTGATGGAAATACTTCTCTGCAAACTCTCCGGCTTTATCAAATGCCACGCAGTTGATAAAATCTGCCGTCTGCTCTGTTCCGTCGGCTGAACGTGATCTGCCTCTGCGATCTACTGCAAGAGTATATCTCGCAATTGCCATCTGTCTTTCGCCTGTGCTATATCTAAGATCGGGATCTCTGGTAAGTCTACCCATCAAAATAACTCTGTTCATAAACTCTCTCTTTCCGAGTTAAGCTTCCTGCTTAACGACAAGATATCTGACAACCTGCTCCATGATGCGTACGTTGTCTTCGAGTTCATTAGGGCAGT
>JAGHSD010000068.1 GCA_018066045.1 Candidatus Darwinimomas equi
GTTACGAAGGCAGGATAGTTACGGCCGGGAAACTTGCATTTCCGTTTTCACCGTCAGATATTCCGGTTGGAGAAGTTTTCAATTTTTCCGCATACAGTCTGCTGGAAAATGATGATCCTGCAGAGCTGTTTCCAAGAACATATTATGAGTTTGTAAACGGGGAGGAGAAGTGATGAGAAAGCTGAAGGATGTGGCAAAGATAATACGTTCAAAGAGTTCAGGCCCCTTCGAGCTTACTCTGGATGTTATATTTGCAGATGATGAAATGTTTGAAAAAGCAAGTAAAGCCGGAATCATCACGAAAGAGAAGATAGCATCAGTTTATGGAATAGATGCTGATACTGTTCTTAACATAATTGAGTATCCGGTAGCAAGAGCCATAAAAGCAACGCTGATCCGTCCTTTACCTTCAGGCAATCTGGGTGAAAGAGATGTATATGGCGCACAGCAGCATGCGCCGCTTATGGAGATGGAGGTGGATTTATGATTACCGTAAAGACCATAGAGGAAGCTGCTTTTCAGGCAATCAGAAACGGTTCTACCAATATTTCTCCGGATGTCAGGGATGCCTTTGAAAAGGCTATACTTAATGAATCTAATGACGGTGCGAGGGACGGACTTGAGAAAACATTAGAATCCATAAAGCTGGCGGAAATATACGATAAGCCATCATGTGCAGATACAGGATGGCCTATTTTCTATGTGAAGGCCGGTAATGAAGCCGACATTGAAGGCGGTTTTATGGCGCTTGAGAATGCAGTGAGAAATGCTGTCCGCCGTGCCACAAAAGAAGGATACATCAGGGCAACCATGAAGGACCCGCTCACAGGGTATGATCCGGGTGATAACATCGGACCTAATATTCCTGATTTCACATATAAGTTTGTTCCGGGTGATAACCTTGGGATAACATACTGCGCAAAAGGCGGAGGCTCAGAATGCTTTGGCGGAACACGTCAGAAGGTGGTCGCATTTGCAGACGGGACAAAGGGAATAGAAAAGTTCGTTATTGATGCATTTGCGGATGCAGCAAGAGCAGGAGCAATATGCCCTCCTTCTGTCATCGGCGTAGGTATAGGAGGTACAGCTAATGTCGCAGCCAATCTTGCGAAAGAGGCAGCCTGCCTTCGCCGTGTAGGCTCACACCATCCGGAAGAGAAAATAAGTAATATAGAAAAGCGCTTGTATAAAGGAATAAACGGACTCGGATTCGGCATCCTGGGTGCAGGCGGAAATACCAGCGCACTGGCAGTAAATGTTGAATATGCCTATACACATATTGCAGGTATTGTGGTTGCTATCAGCTGCAATTGCATGGTTGCGAGAAGATCAACATTCAGAATAAATGCAGATAACAGCTTTGATAAAACTGACGGAGCATATTGGTTCGGGGACAGATAAGGAGGAAAAATAATGGCTGAATATCATCTCAGGGCTCCACTAACGGATGAAGACGTAATGAAACTTCATATAGGAGATATGGTATACTTATCAGGCCCGTGCTTTACCTGCAGATCCAAGCTGCAGAGATATATTTTTGATGAGATGCATGAACTTCCGTTCAAACCGGAGCCGGGAAGCATGCTGATACATAACGGGCCAATAGTAGTAAAAAGAGAAAGCGGATGGGAACTGATGAGCTTTATGCCCACGTCAAGCATTCGCTTCGAAAAATGGGGTGCATCATCCATAAAGGCATGGAATCTGAAGCTTATATGCGGAAAGACAACAATGGGAGAAGAAACTCAAAGAGCCATGCAGCAGTATCATTGTGTGCATGTGTCACCCAGAAGTGTAA
>JAGHSD010000065.1 GCA_018066045.1 Candidatus Darwinimomas equi
GAACTGAATGCATTTAACTATGAGGAGTATAAGGCAAACGGATTCAAGGTTAAGCATATAGATGACTGTGAATGTCAGCTTTATGACAGACCGGAAGGTTTCTCGCCTGTTCCGCTTATGGTAAAAAGGGACTGATAACTTAAGAATTAAGGCAAAAATCAATCAAAACAAATTCCTTCATAAAATGTGGGGTTGAACGTAATCAAAAACGTTCAACCCCTGTTGTGTTCCTATAGTTCAATTTCTTTCGCTCCCTGTGATGTGAGCACAGTCATTTTTCTGAATCCGCAGTCATAGGCATACCTGATATTTTCATAATAGTTGTAGCATATGTTTTCAGAGCGATGCGCATCAGAACTTATTAAAATGCGTCCGCCCCGCTGCTGTATCTCTTTCAGAAGCGGAATTTGCGGATACGGCTGTGTCCTGTATCCGCGTGACATCGCACCGGAATTTATCTCAAACGGGATATCGGCGTGAAGCAGCTCATCAACTGCTGCAATAGCCGGCTCCAGATAATCGTCACAGTCAGTTCTGAAATATTTGTCACCTTCGTTGAATTTTGTGATCAGATCGAAATGTCCTATGAAAGAATAATTCATTTTTGAATCGATTTTTGACTGTGTGTTATAGTATGCCCGTACCATTGCATACCAGTCTCCGCCGAAAACCTTTTCGGCAGTTTCAACGATGTAACTTGAATCTCCGGCATCTATGCCGATCCACTCACCGTTATATAAAGTGCTGTGACATGAACGAATCAGATAGTCCGTGCGTGCAAGCTGGTCAGGGGTGATATAATCCCAGGCTTCGCTGTCCTCAACTTCAAGACCTATAAGAACATCCATCCTGCCACGATATTTTTCTTTTGCCTGTTCAAGCTCATCAAAATATGAGTCAAGCTCAGCTCCCATAAATCCCCATTCAGGGTTATCACAGAAAAGATGCTCCGAGATACCGTAACCGGCAAGCCCCATGTCATAAGCGGCGCTGACCATAGCATCAACGGAGTCTCTTCCGTCAGTATAATTCGTATGTGAATGAAATTCGTAAAGCGGAGTCATCATTTGCCAAGTGCCTTCTTATTCAGCCTTTCGCCTACTGCACCGCCCGGATGGATAAGTCCGAACTGCTCTGCCTGGTAGCCGGTCTCTTCAATGAGAGCTGCCTGAAGAGTATGGAAAATGACGGCGAGGGCTGTTGTACTGGTTGTGCCCTGCGCATTCCACTTGTCAGTCTCGCGGTTGACATGCTGTTTTAACACAACGTCAGCAGCCTTTGCAAGCGGCGACTCCATGTTCTCGGTGATAGTGATGATCTTTACGTTTTTCTTTTTGCAAATGTCAACGATGGGCAGAAGCTCACCCGTCTTACCTCCGCGTGATAGAAAGACCATGACATCGCCATCCTGCAAGAAGCCGGTTGCTCCGTGAACCGCCTCTGCCGGAGAGATAAATCTCGATGGTTGTTCGATACAGCACAGAAGATGTGACAGATGCTGTCCCATGATTCCCGAATGTCCGCATCCGCATGTGCCGATACGGGGAGCATTCTTCAGAAGTTCTACTGCCTTCGAGAAAGACTCTGCATCAAAATAGTCCTTCATTTCGGTGATGCACTGCGATTCGATGTCATAGGCATTTAAAGCTGCATTTATGGCTTCTTTTGATATCATAATGATGACCTCCGTATATTAAGCAATTATTCCGTGCGTAATTATAACTCATCTGTCAGATTTTTTCAAAACTGCTGAATCCGCAGACGAATCCGGGAAGGTTGAGCTTGGATATAACATAGATGAATTATAGGTTACAACATAGTTGAAAAAACAGGTTACATTTGATATCATTGGACTATGGATATCAGTAAGAATATAGTTGAAGAACTTAATACATTGCCCAGGGGCTACATTTCCACGAAGAAGATACACGGGAAGAATTACAGCTATCTGCAGTATGAGGAGAAAGGAAAGCTGAAAAGTCATTATGTCAGAGCAAGTGAAGCGGATTCGGTAAGAGCCGGACTTGCAAGACGCAAGGAGATAGAGTTGGAACTTAAGGCATATGACTTTTTGGGAAGGAATATAAATAAACCTTCCAGGCGAAGCCGTGAGCTGACTGGCTCTCTTATGATGGGTGATATCGAAGTCGCAGGCTTCAATCATGGTGTATGCGTATGGAAAAATGAGGACCTGTGTCCGCTCTATATCAGAAGGACATCAGACTTATCTGGATATCTGGCTTCCAGAGCGATAGACAGAAACAGGACTAATTCAAGACTGCTCAAGAAGCTTCTTAATATTCATGAATCTGAGGATGATATGACTGCGCTGTATTCATTCGGAGCCACATTGACGGATAATTACTGGTTCAAGGTTTCGGGATCAAAGCTCAGGTATAAAGATATATCCTTCACTGAGGATTATTACAGTGATGTGGCATTAAAAGGCGAGATCCTTTATTATCCTTCCAGCCCCAAGCATTCGCCGCAGCTTACTCTTACCGGCAGTTATGAGAAATGCTGGAAAAGAATTAACGGGGAATGGTGGCTGTATAAAAAAGGAACAGACAGGGAGATTTTCTCTGAACTTTTCTGCTCCGGACTTGCGGTCATTCTGAATATTCCGACAGCAGTTTATGAGTATAATGACGGGTATATAAGGACGAGAAATTTTGCGGATATGGACAATCTCGAACCAATGCTTGCAATTGCAGGTGAGGATGACAGGTATGAAACAGTTTTCACTGAACTGGACAGACTTTCCGTACGGATTGCAAAGCAGTATCTTAAACTCATGTGGTTTGACCTGCTGGTCAATAATGTCGACAGGCATAATGAGAACTGCGGTCTGATGAGAAGCCGTGCAGATGGAAAAATAATCGGATTGGCTCCCAACTATGACAACAATCTTGCCCTGATAAGCCGTACAGAGATCCTGAATATGGATCCTTCAAAAGACGGATTTATCAAAGTGTTTGCTCGTTTTATAAAGAACACCCCAAAGGCAGAGGAATATCTGAGAAAGATGCCATATCCGAAACTGGAGAAAAAGAAAGTTGAAAGATGCATTGAGCAGCTTCCGCTTAAGTTTCCGCAGTACAATATAGCAGAGTACATAATGAAAAGATATGAATACCTGAAGAGTCTGTTGAAATGATAAAATCCCGTCTTTGCAGTGTGCAAAATCTTGAAACTGCCATAGAAGCGCTTTACCCATAAGCTCCGATGCGCACCGGACGGATCCAGGGAAGTACCGCTTTGTTGATTATATACAAACCATACCGGCTGTTATTGTACAATGTCACAATTGTACGATAACAGCCGGTATTTTATAATTATTTAAGAAAATAGGGAGAAGCGGGTTGCCGCAGATCCCCATCATACTATTTATGGAGGATATTTATGAAAAAGATTCTTGCGTTAGTATTGGCATCATTAATGGTACTCGGATCTCTTACAGCTTGCGCTAACAACAACGAAGTAGCAGCTGCAGCAGATTCAGCACAGGCTTCAGCAGGCGGCCAGATCGATATCGGTATCGTTCTTCCTACAAAGGATGAGGACCGTTGGATCGGTGACGAAGCTAAGTTCAACAAGATCATTGAAGAGAATGGTCTTAAGGCAGAAATCATGTATTCACAGGCTTCAGCAGCAATCGAGAAGACAAACGTTGAAGCACTTATCGCAAAGGGAATCAAAGTTCTTCTTCTTTGCCCGTTCGATGGCGCAGCAGCAACATCAACAGTTCAGATGGCACAGAAGGAAGGCGTTAAGGTTATTTCTTACGACCGTCTTATCACAGATACAGAAGGCGTTGACTACTACGTAGCATTCGAGTCTGTAAAGAACGGCGAGGCTATGGGCGAGTACCTTTGCAAGAGAGCAGAGAAGCTTGGCGGAAAGGGACTTAACCTTTACCTCTACTCAGGAGCTCTTACAGATAACAACTCATTCTCATTCTTCGAGGGTTACTGGAATGCACTTCAGCCAAAGCTTGCTGACGGAACATTCATCTGCAGAAACTCAGAAGTAGCTATGAAGTATAAGGACGTTCCGGAACTTTCACATGATCAGCTCTATGAGATCATGCAGTCAGTTGATACAGAGTGGGAGCCGAAGACAGCTAAGTCTCTTGCAGAGGCAGATCTTACAAAGGCTTCAAAGGAAGAGAAGGAATATTCATTCATCATCGCTCCTGATGACAACACAGGACGTGCAGTTGCTGATGCTTTCATCGCTGATGCAGACGTTAAAGAGTACAGACTCTGCGGCGCTGACGGTGTTGAAGGTTCAGTTCAGTACATTATCGATGGTAAGCAGGATATGACAGTTTACTGCGATCCTGAAATGATCACAAAGTCAGCTATGGATCTTGCTATGAAGCTTCTTAAGGGTGAGACAGTAGAGTGCCCGGAGACAATCGACAACGGCAAGATGGAAGTTCCTGTTGTTCGCTGCCCTGTAAGTTCAGTAACACGTGATAACATCGTTGAAGTATTCCTTGACAGCGGAGTTTATGATAAGAGCAAATTCAAGGATTATGAAGGAATCAGCGATGATGTAAAGCCGGAAAATTATAACGGAAGATAATCT
>JAGHSD010000107.1 GCA_018066045.1 Candidatus Darwinimomas equi
ATCAGGATATGATGAAGAAGCTACGGCAGCAAGAAAAGAAATCATGACGAAAGAACGTCAGAGCAGAGCCGTAGGAATGGAGTATGAAAAATATCTGGCTGAGCATCCTTTTGAGATGGATGAGGAAAGCTGGAAGAAAGCAGTACAGATGTGCAGAGACAATCCGGTAGTACCGGATGTATATATGGCAGGACAGAGGGACTAAATAATGAAGACAGTAGTAAAATTCGGCGGCTCTTCAGTCGCAAACGCAGGGCAGTTCAAGAAAGTAGCAGAAATAATAAAGAGCGATAAGTCCAGGAGATACATAGTTGTATCAGCTCCCGGCAAATCAAGCCCGAAGGATGAGAAGGTAACAGATCTTCTTTACAGGCTGTACGATGAGATCACGGAAGGAAAATCATACAAGAAGACCCTTGCGGCAATAAGAAAAAAGTACACATCCATTGCGGATGATCTTGACCTTAAGTTCAATGTTGATTATGAACTGGACAAGATAGAGAGTGATATCAAAGAAGGCGCGGGACGCGATTATGCGGCATCAAGAGGAGAGTATCTCTGCGCGCATATGATGGCCGAATATCTCGGATTTGAATTCGTGGATGCGGCTGACCTGATATTCTTCGGCAGTGACGGAAACGTAGCATACGAGAAGACCTATGAAGAGATAGAAAAGACTCTTGAAACAGTCAAGAAGGCAGTCATCCCGGGATTCTACGGATCACTGCTTGACGGAGGCATAAAGACATTTACCAGAGGCGGATCCGATGTTACAGGTTCTCTGATAGCAAAGGGCATCACGGCGGATATGTATGAAAACTGGACGGATGTATCAGGATTCATGGTGGCAGATCCCAGGATAATCAAGAATCCGAAAGTAATCGAGAGCATTACCTACGCGGAGCTCAGAGAGCTTTCATACATGGGAGCTTCGGTTCTGCATGAGGATGCATTCTTCCCGGTACGTAAGGAAGGAATCCCGATTCATATCAGGAATACGAATGATCCTGAGGCTCCGGGAACACTCATAGTCGAGAGTACATGCAAGAATTCCAAATATACTATCACAGGAATCGCCGGCAAGAAAGGCTTCTGTTCGGTGAACATAGATGAACCGATGATGAATTCCGTAGTCGGTTTCTGCATGAATGTTCTGAAGGTATTTTCAGACAACGGTCTGAGCATAGAGCACATGCCTTCGGGAATAGATACCATGTCGGTATTCATTCATCAGAGCGAATTCGAAGAGAAGGAACAGCAGATCATATCGGGAATCCATCGTGCCGTTCATCCCGATTCGGTAGTTGTAGATACAGGCATCGCACTTATCGCTGTAGTAGGACGCGGAATGAAATCCGTTCAGGGTACTGCAGGCCGTATCTTCTCGGCTCTTGCACATGCCGGAGTAAATATCAAGATGATAGATCAGGGCTCATCAGAGTTGAATATCATCATCGGTGTCAAGGATTCTGATTTTGAAGTTGCGATCAAGGCAATTTACGACATATTCGTAGACACAGAGGAATAACAATGAAGGTATTAATCATTGGCGGCGGTCCTGCAGGTATGATCGCCGCCATTGCTGCATCAGAGTGCGGCAGTCAGGCGGAAATATACGAGAAGAACGAGAAATTGGGAAAGAAACTGTTCATCTCCGGAAAAGGACGGTGCAATCTGACAAATGCATCGGATATGAAAACGGTGATGGACAACATTGTTTCAAATCCCAGATTTATGTACGGTGCGTTCGGAAAGTTCTCCAATGAGGAGATAATCAGCCTGATCGAATCCGAAGGATGTCCGACCAAGACCGAAAGAGGCGAACGGGTATTTCCGGTATCGGATCACAGCTCGGATGTTATCAGAGCACTGGAACGCCGGCTGAAGAAAGACAATGTAAAGATACACCTCAACGAGGAGGTGAAAGGTCTTCTGATAAAGGACGGAGAGTGCCGCGGAATAAAGCTTGCGGGAGGCAGAGAGGAGACAGCGGATAAGGTCATCATCGCTACCGGAGCTCTCAGCTACCCGTCAACCGGATCCACCGGCGACGGATTCAGATGGGCAATCTACGCAGGACATAAAGTTGTGGATACTGTCCCGGCACTGGTACCGCTGGTTACGAAAGAAGATGTATCGGGCATGATGGGGCTGAGTCTGAAGAACGTAAGGGCAGCGGTTAAAGACGGAAACATGACGCTGTACGAAGGCTTCGGTGAGATGCTGTTTACGCACTTCGGAGTGAGCGGACCGCTGATGCTCTCGGCAAGTTCGTATATAACGAGGGAGCTGAAGGAACATCATGACCTGTCACTGAGCATAGACCTGAAACCTGCACTTGATGAAGAGACGCTTGATGCAAGGATACTCAGGGATTTCGGGAAGAACAGAAACAAAGTTCTGAGAAATTCACTCGGTGAGCTGCTTCCGTCGGGACTTGTCGCTGAAGTAGTGGGTCAGTCCGGCATTTTACCTGATAAAAAGGTAAATGAGATCACGAGACAGGAAAGAACGCAGCTGCTGCATGCGCTCAAGTCGCTTAACTTTACCGTAACGGGAACGCGAGGGTGGAATGAAGCAATCATAACCCAGGGCGGGGTCTCAACGAAGGAGATCAATCCGAAAACGATGGAATCGAAACTTGTAAAGAATCTTTTCTTTGCGGGGGAGGTACTGGATGTGGACGCCCTGACGGGCGGATTCAATCTTCAGATAGCATGGTCGACGGGGTGGTCGGCAGGAACGGAGGAATAGGATGAGTTTTAATATTGCAATCGACGGACCGAGCGGAGTCGGCAAATCAACCATAGCAAAGCGTCTGGCAGGCGATCTGGGATTTGTGTATATCGATACGGGTGCCATGTTCAGAGGACTTGCCGTGTATTTCCTGGACAGAGGGCTGGATATCAACGATGAGAAAGCTGTCTGCGATGCGGTTGACGGCGTGAAGGAAACCATAAAGTATGAGAACGGCGAACAGCATGTATACGTGAACGGGACGGATGTCACATCAAGACTCAGGACTGAGGATGTGTCGAAGGCCGCATCCGTTACATCGCAGTATCAGCCGGTAAGAAGCAAACTCTTAGAGCTTCAGCGGGAGATGGCGAAGGTGCAGGATGTCATCATGGACGGAAGGGACATCGGAACAGTGGTGCTTCCCGATGCACAGCTTAAACTGTTTATGACCGCAAGACCGGAGATCCAGGCGCAGAGACGTTATGACCAGCTCAGGGAATCCGGCAGGCTGGAGGGTGCAACATACGAGTCGATACTTGCGGATATAAAAGAGAGAGATTACAGGGATTCCCACCGTGCCATCGCGCCGCTTAGGAAAGCTGACGATGCGATAGAGATAGATACATCAGAACTCAGCATTGAACAGGTGCTGGACAGGACAAAGGAACTCTTCGGAGAGTAGCATGCCTGAAGTCATAGTGGCGAAAACCGCAGGATTCTGTTTCGGTGTAAACCGGGCAGTGGACATGGTTTATTCAGAGATGAATAAGCCCGGCAGAGTATACACTTACGGGCCCATCGTGCATAACGAAGCCGTGACGGGGGAATTAGAGGCAAAGGGTGTCTGCGTGATCGGTTCGATCGGGGAGGCGCAGGCCGCCGCAGGGGAAGGCCGGACCGTGGTAATACGGGCACACGGAGTCTCCGAAGATGTGGAAAATGCCCTGCGGGACAGCGGGTATAACGTGGTGGATGCCACCTGCCCGTTTGTCAGGAAGATCCATGATATAGTGAGACGGGAAAATGCCGAAGGAAGGCGGGTTATCATAGTGGGAGACCCCGACCACCCGGAGGTCCGCGGCATAGCCGGAAGGGGTGATTCTGGCAATGTGGTCATCAGAGGAACGGAGGATTTTGAAAATCTGAAACTTCCGCTTGACAAAACCTATAGTCTTGTGGCACAGACAACATTTAACTATGAAAAATTGACTGAAATTATTGCTTATTTGACAAATTTAAAGTATGATATAAGATGTTTTAATACTGTCTGCAATGCTACCCAGGAGCGACAGCGCGAAGCCGAAGAAATAGCTGCGAAGGTTGACGCGATGATCGTGATAGGCAGCAGGAATAGCTCCAACACTCGAAAGTTATATGAAATTTGCAGCAAGAAATGCAATGTAACTCTGTTGATCCAGACGAAGGACGACTTGAATAGTGCGGATTTTCATTCTGTGAATAGCGTCGGTATTACAGCAGGGGCATCGACCCCGAAACATATTATTGAGGAGGTTCAAACTTATGTCAGATCTTAGTTTTGAACAAATGTTAGAAGAATCATTAAAGACTATTCATACAGGGGAGATTGTCAGCGGTACGGTTATCGATGTCAAGGAAGACAGAATTGTACTGAATATCGGCTATAAGTCAGACGGTATCATAACACGCAGCGAATATACCAATGATGCAGCAGCAGACCTTCGCGAACTCGTACATGTCGGCGACACCATGGAAGCGAAAGTCCTTAAGGTAAATGACGGCGAAGGCCAGGTATCACTTTCATACAAGAGAATCGCTTCAGACAAGGCTAACAAGAGACTTGAGGAAGCATTTGACAGCAAGGAAGTTCTTACAGGTAAAGTTGTAAGAGTTATGGACGGCGGACTCAGCGTTGATTTTGACGGCGCAAGAATATTCGTTCCGGCAAGCCTTGTATCAGATATTTATGAGAAAGACCTTTCAAAGTATGACGGTCAGGAAATCGATCTCGTTATCACGGAATTCAATCCGAAGAGAAGAAGAATAATCGGTGACCGCAAGCAGCTTATCGCAGCAAAGAAGGCAGAGCTTCAGAAGGAACTCTTCGAGAAGATCAGCGTTGGCGATATCATTGAAGGAACAGTTAAGAACCTTACAGATTTCGGTGCATTCATCGATCTCGGCGGAGCAGACGGACTTCTTCATATCTCAGAGATGAGCTGGGGAAGACTTGAGAATCCGAAGAAGGTATTTACGGTAGGTGAAGAAGTTAAGGCATTCATCAAGGATATCCAGGGCAATAAGATCGCGCTTTCAATGAAGTTCCCTGATCAGAATCCGTGGGCAGATGCAGCCGAGACATACAAGGTCGGCACAGTAGTTAAGGGTAAAGTAGCCCGCATGACAGACTTCGGTGCTTTCGTAGAGCTCAGTCAGGGTGTTGATGCACTTCTTCATGTATCACAGATCTCACATCAGCATGTTGACAAACCGTCTGATGTACTCAAGGTTGGTCAGGAGATCGAGGCTCAGATCGTTGATTTCAACGAGGAAGACAAGAGAATCTCTCTCAGCATGAAGGCTCTTGAACCGGCTCCTGTTAAAGAAGAGAAGGTTGAGGCTCCTGCAGAGGAAGCAGCTCCGGAAGAGAAGACAGAAGAATAATTTATCAAAGATAGTATGAGATGAGTCAGGAATTCTATCCTGGCTCATTTTTTGGTATAATGTATGTTATGGAATATTCAGGCTTTAAAAGAATCAGAATAAATACGGCTGTTATATCGGGAAAAGGATTTTTCCGTCTGTTGAGGTGTCTGCACCGGGGAGGAACTTCAAGACCGGGAAAGCTTGCACTTTTAATCTGTCCGGATATTCTGAATGTTGTTTCCGAAGGAATAAACACTATTCTGATTACCGGAACGAACGGAAAGACAACGACCGCACGTATGATAATGCATATGCTGAAAGAAGCAGGCATACCATATTTCGGGACATTTTCCGGCGGCAACGAAAAATCCAGCATATGTACGGAATATATTCTGAATTATGACTGCAGGCTTTCAAAGCCGCGAAAGTCTGTGGCGGTTATCGAATGCGATGAGAAATACATACCGAAAGTGATTCACGAGATTTCTCCTGATGTAGTTGTCATTACGAATATTACAGAAGATCAGATTGACCGCCTCGGAACAGAGGAAGATGTATTCAGGATTATGCGTGATGCCATGGTACCGCTGAATGCGGTCTTCTGTTTGAATGAGAATGATAAATATATTCATAGATTTAAAGAAGCATTTACCGGAAAGTCCGTCGTCAGATATAGCGGAAAACCGGGGATTGTCATGATAAACGGACAGAGTATACCTGTGTCGTTGAATATCCCCGGAGAGTTTAACATCAATAATGCTGCTGCCGCCTGTGCCGCATTGCACGCGGAGGGATATCTGAATGACCGGACTGCAGCATCACTTGAAACTTTCAAGGCTCCGTTCGGACGAATGGAGAAAATCGATATTGACGGAGTTCAGGTGACATTGAATCTGGTAAAGAATGTACGCGGACTTGAAGATATGCTGCAGTATATTAAATCGCTTTCAAACGGATTCCGGGTAGTGCTGGGATTCAATGCAAAGCGCGAGGACGGCAGGGATACTTCATGGATAGAGAAGATGGACTGGGAACGGTATTCAGATGTTCTGAATGACGCTGCCGTATACGGAGAAAATGCATTTATTACGAAGCAGGTACTGATCGGTAAAGGTATAGAAGCAGCATATATTTCCGGAACGGATCAGCTGCTTTCGCTGATACAAAAAAGCGATGTGCCTGTATTCCTGATAATGAATTATACGTGTATGATGGATTTCAGGACAGTGCTTTCAGCGAAGGGATATGTAAAAGACTTCTGGAATACCTGACGATGCGTATGCATTTTGATAAAGAGAATTAAAACGGGGAAGGAAAAGTCAGTGAGCAGGAAGGATCGCAGTCCGGAAAAACTATACAGGAAGCGTGCTTCAGAAAAGGATTTCTGCGGCATTGCCGACATGCCTTCGCATCTTGTGAGGATTCTTGTTCTGATTGAGGATTTTTCATTTTACAGGCACCACGGCATCAGTCCAAAAGCGATTATAGAGGCACTGTGGCTTGATATCAGGAAGGGAAGAATAGGCTTCGGGGGCAGCACCATTACACAGCAGATCTGCAAAAATCTGTATTTCAGCTGTAAGGTAAGCTTTCGTCGCAAGTTCTCCGAACTGATGAAGGCTCTTCAGATGGAACGAAAGCTCACCAAGGATCAGATTATAGAACTGTATCTGAACTGCGTGTATTTCGATAACGGGACTTACGGTATCACCGAAGCTGCCCGGTTCTATTTTGACGAAGCGCCTTCGGAGCTTACCTTCCGGCAGTGCTTTCTCCTTATCTCGCTCCTTCCGGTGGTCGGAAAATACAATCCGCTTGTACGCCCGGCAGAATTCTACAAATACATGATGAACAATGCCGGAGCACTCCATCGTAATGGCTTCATTACTGATGAGGAGATGGATGAGGTTCGGTTCAGGGGACCGGAATGCCTGGATGAGAAGCTTCGGAAGGCGGATGAAAATACATGGAAATACGCAGAGCACGGACCCTTCATCAACGAAAGATACGGCCCGTTTCCTGCCGTCAGAGATGAAGAAAAGGCGGCCGTCTGTACCGTATGCGGAGAGGCATTTCATGCTGCGGATGCAGTACAGAAAGCCATCGCGCATGTAATAGTTAACAGAATCGGAACACGGGAATGGAACAGGTATCAGACATCAGAGGAGATCGTGAGATATACCGGATTCAATGCCTGTGAATTCCGGGCGAAGTATTTCCGGGAAGCGGAAAGATATATAGATGAACGTAACGGAGATGAGAAGTTTGAACGGGTAATCCGCAATGTGCTGCCGGTGCTGAGAAAAGAGGAAGAAGATTTTACCCGCGGATGTGTGATGTTCTATTCACCACGCAGATACCGTCTTGATCAGATGAGGGCGGGAAACTATAAACGGAAAGTGCCGGACTGGGATTTTTCCCTTTTGGAAAAAGTGAGATTTCCGGGCCTCAGAGGAGACTTCGCATTCTTCCGGTATTCCGACAGCAATAGATAATACGTGAATTGTCAGAACTTGAATACTATTCCCGCAGCAGCGGAAAACAGTATGAACAGTATCGGGTGCAGCTTCTTCGTCGGTTTGACGAAATCTGTGAGTACGATTAGAACCGCCGCAAGAATCACATAACGGAAGTCTGTGCCGGAGAAATTGCGGAACAGATCATATATATCCTC
>JAGHSD010000074.1 GCA_018066045.1 Candidatus Darwinimomas equi
GCTCATATCCAAGCTTCAGAGATTTCAATAAAAAAGTTCTGATACCGGCTGTAGCTGAAATCAATAACAAGAGCAACCTCATCATACATGCCGAGGTGATTCTTACAAGGCACAAAGCATCTCATGTGAAATTCATTATTAAAACCGAAGAACCATACTATGCAGGTATCAACAGATCTCTTGTACATGAGTGTCTTGATAAAACCGAAAAAGACAAGATTCCGCAGTCGTAGCAGAAGCTTGTGGGAATGTGGGTAACTCGCAGAGTTATCCATCATTTCCACAGCAGTGAGTATCAAAAATCAAAAACGAAACCCTACAATATCGCTAATCACTTTCGCGAAGGAGCCAAATCATAAACAACACTAATTCGACAAAAGAATTATCGTTTAATGAATCAATCAGCATCTTGAAAAAAGAATCTGGTTTTGATAATAATGGCATCTCTGAACTCAGTAACAATATTATTTCTGATGCCTATAAAAAAAATAAAATATACTTTGATGTCTTGAGTGAACAAGCCCGAGATGGTATTATCTCAGTGGAAGAAGCCGCGAAAAATATTATGAATTATAAACAAACGCAGCTCAAAAAGTACTTTGACATCGATACCACCCAAATAAAACATTTCAAGGATGGGCGGGCATATTTGCACATCGGAGTTGCCCTGGCACGGGAACATAATCTGGCAACGGATACCATTACCGGAAAAGATACTAGAACCCTGGTAGATAAGCTTTTTAGTATTCTTTTCTCCGGTAAGAACAAAAGCATTGATGAGGCTTTTGAGGAATATCTTGCCTGGAGATTATCTATTGGCACAAAAAGCAAGACAATGCTTGAAGACAAGAACGAATTTCATCGTTTCTTTAAGGATTCCCTCGGAAAAATGAAGATACATGAAATCAACCCTGTTACTATCAAGGAAGTTTTGTTTAAGATAACAGCCAACAATGCTATTTCGCGCACCAGATTCAACTCTGCGAAGTCAGTTCTTAATGGATTTTTTACTTTTCTGATTGATAAAGGCTATATGGATCAGAATCCGCTACAAAGAATTGATTTTAAGCAGTTCAAGAAAAGATTCAAGCCTGTAGAGTCCAGGGGTAATTATTCAAGAGATGATGTTATCAAGATTGTTACTGCCCTGAGAGATAGTTCTGATGTTTATGACCTTGCTATCCGCTTTTTCTTCCATACCTGTCTCAGAATAGGTGAACTTAAGGCTATACAGTACAGAGATATCAGAAACGGAATGCTCACTATAAGAAACTCAATAGCTGAAGAAAAGCCCGCCTATATTGATAAAGACGGAAATATCATTTTTGGAAGGACTGAAAAGAGAGAAACCGTGGTAAAAGGAGCAGCAAATGAGGGTATCAGGGATTTTCCATTGCCTCCAGAGGCTCTCAGCATCGCTGAGACGCTTCACGACGCTTTTCCGGACAACAGATACCTTTTCATGCATAATGGCTGTCAGCTCACTACAGTGACCTTTAACAGGCATCTGAAGAAGATTTGCGACCAGCTTGAAATAGACTACCTTTCAAGTCACAGAATTCGCTTTACCAACTGCGATGGACTTTACTTTGATGGTGGAATCAACAAACGCTCTCTACAGGCTATTATGGGACACTCATCACCTACGATGACTGATCACTATATAAACAGTCATGGAACTATCTCTGATGATACCCGAAAGGTGGTAAATTACCTGAATGTGCCGTAAAATCAAGGCCGTGCGGATCCGTGCGGATTTTAGCAGCAGCAAAAAAATAAGAAATGCTTATAAATCAAGCATTTCTCACTTTCTCACAAGAGGCGACAACCGGATTTGAACCGGTGATCAAGGTGTTGCAGACCTACGCCTTACCGCTTGGCTATGTCGCCTGAGTTTGAGCACTTAGATGGTAACGAGTGAAGCGAAGTTAGCATCTTACGTGCGAAGCCATATCTGACTACTTAGTGAATTCGGGCTGCTTACAGCGATGAATGAGCTTAGTAGTAAGATACGTCGCAATGCTCCTTCTCGATACGAATCAAGCTTCGTATCGGAAAACCAAAAACATTCTCGATTCTGAAAATGTCATATGGAGGATCGGGGACTCGAACCCGGGACCGACCGGTTATGAGCCGGTTGCTCTAACCAACTGAGCTAATCCTCCGAAGTATCCTCCAAGGGATATGCAATCCGTTACAATTGCAGTGACGCCAACGAGATTTGAACTCGTGTTACCGCCGTGAAAGGGCGATGTCTTAACCGCTTGACCATGGCGCCATATCAAATCAAAGCTCGTCTATAATAACATCTTGCGGCGTATCTTGTCAAGGGATTTTATCCCAAAACATGGCCTGACAGGATACGCCGTATATTATCATTTTATGAAATGCTCCTCTCTCAGAATAAGCCTGTCTTCCTTATCATATTTGGACTGGAACATTCCCGAAAGTTTATGACCGAAAGAAGGATTCTCAGCCGCATCTGCAGCTTCCTCAATAAGAGCTACTGCATTCTCTCTTGTAAGCGGAATCCCATCTTCTTCCATGATTTCAATGCGCTCGTACAATGCAAGCTTGCTCTTTCCTGAAATAGAACAATCTATGCTTTCTGCGTACTCCTGTGCATAATTTGCAAAATCATCGATATCCATCTCTTCCTGAGACATCTTCTTTTCCATTGCCAGTTCTTTGGAAGTCTTCACTTCTTTTTCAGCCGGTTTTTCTCTTACCGGTTCCTCATCATATATTTTTTCGGCCTTCTTTGCCGGTTCCTCTTTTACAGGTTCTTCCTTCTTCGGCTCTGCCTTCTTTTCTTCCTTATCTTCTTTGTCAACATGAAAGAGATTCGTCAGCTCCGGATATGCACTAAGCAGTTTTCTGACCTGCATAGGATTATCGATCAGCACAACTACTCTGTCTTCAGGCTCACTCTTGATAAGATCTATAACCTCTTCAATAGTATTGAAATCCAAGTCTCCGGCCTGCTCAACGATCAGATCTTTTTTCGCAAGTTTTTCTCTTGATGCGGATATACCTGTCTCATTCAGCTTTGCCGCCTTAATCTTCGCAACCTTGTTCTGTGAACCGGTATGCTCATGCATAAGCTTTAGCAGCCTGATAGCTGCCTCAAGGCCATCCTCGTCCGATCTTCTCTCTACAATAAAGTTAACTGTGTATACTGTCATCTCTTCTTCCTCTGCATTCGTTTTTTCAGGTTCTGCTTCTGTGTTTTCTGACATTTCCGTCACATGTTTTTTCCCGGCAGGCTCCGCGGCACTCTCAATAATCGCCGCCGGCAGAACAGCCTTTTCAATTTCGTTCTGATGAACTTCCTTTTCCGGCTCTATCTCCGTATGAACAGTTTCGTTCTCCGGTTTCTCGACCTGATATGCATCAGCATCCGGATCGTACTGTTCTCTGTTCTCGTACTCAGCGGCAGACTGCTCCTTATATCTGTCACGATTTGTAAGAAGACTCTGCTGATAGTCTGTCAGCTCCATTCCCAGTCTGTTAACCTTCAGGTCTATAGCTCTGTCAACATAACTGCCTATTCCGAACATAAGCATGATCCTGTCGCATTCCGCAGCACAGTCAGTTTTTCTTCCGGCTTCAAAATACCTCTCCGCAAGCTCATACATCCAGTGTTCATCCAACTCGTCCTTATTGTACTGTTCGAGTGAATTGATCAGCTGATCAACCGGTGCATTCTTTGCTTTCAGTATCAGGTATCTCAATATATGCTGTCTTGGATCATCCGGAGCCAGATCATAGAATTCACGATAGTATGCTTCTGCCTCCTGAACATTTCCTTCCTCGAGCGACAGCAAAGCCAGCTTATACAGAAGTCTCTTTCCTATCGGAGCTCTCTCATACGCCAGTTTGAGAATCTCCTTCGCTTCTTTATAATCGCGGTTTTTCTCATATATCTCAGACACCATGGAAAGAAGACTTACGCTGCTGACCCTTCTCCAGTCGATCGTGTCCGCAATATCCATAGCGGCTTTATAGTCTCCGTTCTTTGTAAGTTTCTTAATCTGCTCGACTTTTATGTTAAATTCATACTTATCCATCAGAGTTCAGTTCTCCCCTCTAATGCTCTTAAAAGCGTTACTTCATCAATATTTTCGAGGTCTCCGCCCACCGGTACCCCGCTGGCAATCCTGCTGACCTTTATCCCGGTCGGTTTAACTAACTTTGCAATATACATTGCCGTAGTCTCACCTTCAAGACTCGCATTCGTTGCGATGATCACCTCATCGACATCCTTCTGCAGTCTTATTATCAGCTCCTTGATCTTTATATCCGAAGGCCCTATACCCAGCATCGGAGATATAGCCCCGTGCAGCACATGATACACTCCGTCAAACTTTCCGGTTTTCTCATAGGCTGCCAGATCTCTGGTATTCTCAACCACCATTATGACGCGATGATTTCTCTTCTCACTTCTGCATATCGGACAAAGATCCTCATCCGTAAGCGTAAAACATTCTTTGCAGTAATGAATATTGGTCTTTGCATCCGTTATGGATTTCGTAAGTGCTTCGACCTGCTCATCCGTCATATTGATTATGTGAAATGCCAGGCGCTGGGCTGATTTACTGCCTATTCCCGGAAGAGCCGAAAGAGACTCTATCAACTTGTTAATATGATTACTATAATAATCCATTTAATCCGTTCAAACCGCCCATCATCCTGGAGCTCTCACCATCAACCTGATGAAGAGCATCATTAACCGCTGCCATTATCATATCCTGAAGCATCTCAACATCATCCGGATCTACCGCATCCTTTGATATCTCTATATTAAGCAATTCTCTTTTTCCGCTGACAGTTACATTAACCGCACCGCCGCCTGCAGATCCCTTGAATTCCTTTGATTCAAGTTCCTGTGCCTGCTGCTGCATCTGAGCCTGCATCTTCTGAGCCTGCTTCATAAGATTGTTCATATTGGGCATTCCACCCATATATCCGCCATGTTTTGCCATCTGTTTATCCCTCGATTTCTATTTCCATATTTATCAGACTGCTGAGTTCCTCTTCCGTTACATACCGGGTTTCGGTTTCTCCTTTACCTTTCAGTCTCGGTCTGAATACGAACTCTTTTCCGAATTTTTCAGTAACTGTCCTTTTCAGTTCCTCTATAGCACTGTCTCTGTGTGCCATGTTATAAACATCTGCCTTGTCAAAATCAATGAGTATCACATCTCCGTCAGATGTCTCAACCGATGTTCCCTTCATGAGAAACTTATTCGGCCCGGTCAGTGAATCCACCATGTCCTGCCAGATATTTCTCAGATTCATGAAATCATCATATCTCGCTTTCTCAAGGCGGACTACCTTTTCTTTATTTGCATCCTCCGAAGCTCCGGCTTCCGTTTGTTCCGGTGACCCGGCTTCCGCTCTTACGAAATTACCGTTTCTTACCTTTTCCTCCAGGTCGGAAATCCTTGCCAGCACTCCTTCCAGATCCTCCTCGGCCTGCGGAGTCATAAGCCTTATAAGAGCCATCTCCAGAAGGACTCTCTTCTGTCCGGAATAACGCATCCGGTTGATCAGTTCCGCAACCTGCCTTATGTACCTCATAAGACCTTCTTTGGAAGCGCCCTGCGCACAGTTTTTCATGCTTTCCAGATTTTCGCTTGAAGCATCTATCAGTCCAGCTGCGTCTTCCGTAGTCTTGATAACAAGAAGATTTCTCATAAACCACAGAAAATCAGTCGCAAACTGTGAAAGTTCCTTGCCGTCATTGACCGCTTCCTCGACTACATTCAGCGCACCTGCCGTATCTGCCTTTGCCACTGCTTTGAAAAGCTTTGCAAATGTTGCCGTATCCGCTGCTCCTAAAACAGTGAGCACCTGATCGTAAGTAATATGCTCGTCCGGATGGAAAGCCACACATTCATCAAGCAGGCTGAGAGCATCTCTCATTGCTCCGTCGGCAGTCTTTGCAATATACTCTATCGCCCTGTCTTCGATGTCTATCCCTTCAGCATCCGTCAGCTCTTTAAGTCTTTCCGCAATGGTTGCTGCCGAAATCCTGCGAAAGTCATATCTCTGACATCTTGAAAGCACCGTCACCGGTATCTTATGAACCTCAGTTGTTGCGAGGATAAAGATGACATATTCCGGAGGTTCCTCCAGCGTCTTAAGCAGAGCATTGAATGCTCCGGTTGAAAGCATATGAACCTCGTCTATTATAAAAACTTTGTACCTGCCCTGCGTCGGGGGATATTGAACCTGTTCTCTTATGTCTCTGATATTATCAACGCCATTGTTTGATGCAGCATCTATTTCCATCACATTCATAGACGATTCGTTTAATATACTGCTGCATACTTCGCACTTATTACAGGGGTTCCCTCCGTTTGACTGAGCCTGAGGACAGTTTACCGCCCGTGCAAGAATCTTTGCCACACTTGTCTTGCCGGTTCCCCTTGTACCACAAAAGAGATAGGCATGACCTATCCTCCCGGAAATAATCTGATTTTTCAGTGTGGTAACAACAGCATCCTGACCTCTGACTTCGTCAAATGTTTTCGGACGCCATTTCCTGTAAAGTGCCTGATACATACTTTTATTTTAACATACCCCGTATGTTTTTCATAGAAAATGATTATGCCTTTTTCTTCGGATAAAGATTACGTACTGAAAGCACAGCAAGAATGATTCCTATAACAAGCTGAAGTATCATTCCTGCGGCAAACCACATACCTGATGAAAGTCTGACTGCAGTTCCCATACTTCCTGCAAGATCAGCAAGTGCATTCGTGTTCCCTGTCATTGAGTTCACCGCCGAATAGAAGGTGACAGCGGGATTTGTAAGCAGCAGATAGAACCACGGTCCGGCGCTTCCGGTGAAATTATACACAAGAAGATTTATTCCCAGAGTTCCTCCCGTCAGCAACAGCACACCCGTATAGGATAATGCTGTCGACAGCGAGCTTTTTCTGCAGAAAGAAGACATGAACAGTCCGACAGATGCCGTGAGAAATGCTGCCATGATAAATGAAACCATCAGTATTGCCAGATCTCCTGCCGTAACTCCTCCGTAAACAAATACCAATGATAATACCGGAAGCGAGGAAACTAAAACTACGATAACATTTGACATCCCTGATAACAGCTTTCCGATGACTATCCTTCCGGGAGTCAGTCTGGTAGTCAGCATGAGATCGAGGGTTCCTCTTTCACGTTCACCGCTGATACTGCCCGCCGTCAGCGAAGGCATGATGAAGAGAACGAGGGCAAACTCAATAGTGGCCACATATTTAAATATGGACAGAAAAGCCGCATAGTTTATCTGAGCATCGCTGCGTGCCTGGTTTATCGTGGCAGCCATGCTTGCAAGTGCAAATATCGCCAGTATTAAATTAAAAGCCGCCAGTATAAGCGGAAGTCTGATGCTTCTCGAACTTACCTTCATCTCACGGCTGTATACCGGATTAGTAGTCATTTTCCATTATCACCTTTTCTTCCGTGTGATCGGTTATCTGCATAAAATATGATTCCAGACTTCCCGGTTCTCTTACAAATTCTCTTACCGGAATATCTGCCGAAATAAGCTGTTCAAGCAGCGCTGCCTCATCTTCTCTTGTTCCGTCAAAATTAACGACAAACATTTTTCCGTTCTGCGATATGGTTTTGACACTGGGATTGCGCTTCAGTATTGCGATGGTATCTCTCACTCCGTTCATGATCACGATGCGTATGGGATTGGAGCTCTCTATCCTTGTCATAATATCCTCCATACCTCCGCTGAGCACCATGCTTCCGTTTTCCATTATTCCTATATCCGTACATATCTGCGATAATTCGGAAAGGATATGGGAACTCACCAGAATTGTCTTTCCCGCATCGTGCAGATCTCTGATCAGTTCCTTGAATTCAAATCTTGTTCTTGGATCCAGTCCGCTGGTCGGCTCATCCATTATAAGCAGTTCGGGGTCATGAATCAGCGCTCTGGCCAGACATAGCCTCTGCTGCATTCCTCTTGAAAGCGCATTTACATGAAAATCCGTTTTATCTTCCAGTCCCACCTGACCCAAAAGATTGGTACAGCGTTTGCGTGCCTTCAATCCTTCCATGCCGTATGCCGCCGCGAAGAATTCCATATATTCGCTGACTGTCAGATTATCATATATACCGAAACTGTCCGGAACATATCCTATGATCTCATTTACCTTATCACGGCCTGACAAGGCATCAATTCCGTCAACCACAACCTCTCCGCTGTCCGGCAACAGCAGCCCGGATATTATCTTGATAGCGGTTGTCTTACCGGCACCGTTCGGCCCTACCAGACCAAAAAGACTGCCCTTTGGAATTGAAAGATCAAGTCCGTTAAGCGCATGATAATTTCCGTATGTTTTTTTAATATTCCGTAACTCCAGCATTTTCAACTATTAATCTTTTCCCACTACACATATCATCGGCAATGCCGCATAATCTTTGGATGTCCCTTCGTAATCGTACCTTATCGTAATAGTATTCGACGGTGACAGATAATAATCTAATTCCTCAGCTGTAAACACGTTCTTTGTCATGTCAATACTGTCATAACTTCCGGTTGAGAAATTATAAAATGCCATCTTGCCCGTAAACACTCCTGCAAAATCATTCACATCCGGCCACTCGATTACTATACTTTCAAGTTCTATATCCGCACCTGTCTGATATTCCAGAATACACGGTTCATCAGTTCCCATCGTATTATTCCGCACATTGTACGATCCGCTGATCACGGCCGGATTCTTGATAAGCACGGATCTGTATAAGCTGTTATCGTTTCTGCTGTCAACCGGTATCGACGAAGATACCATTGATAATCCTCTTCCGTTAAGATCCGCATTGGTTACCATGCTTTCGTCTTTATCTGTTTCCCTGAATGCCAGCAGACGCGCATCAGCAGTATATCCCTTCATATAGTAATCCCTGTAGAATGCCATGGTATTGGCCTTTTCTCTGTCTTCCGTCACTAAAAGAGCTGCCTCCATGCTTTCATCCAGCGGTATGTTGACTATCTTCAGTTCATTTAATTCTACATCTTCTCCCGCCTTCATATCGCCTATGACTGCCATCTTTCCGTAGAATACCAGTACCGCATCTTTCAGGTCATATCCGCATTCGTTTGTAATATTTCCGTCAAGTTCATTTCCGAACAAGCTTATATATCCTGTCACGCCTTCTCCGTCAATATTATCTCCGGTCTTCTCAAGCCGGAAATACTGCGGAGTAAATGCACCAACTTCGCCTATGCCTACTTTGGTTCCCGCGGAAGATGCTGCAATAAGAGTATTTACTTCAACCGGACCCGTCCAGTCCTCTGAAATCCTGCTGACAGCTTCTTTCTTTTTAACCGGATATGTAGTATAACCCGGCACAACTCCTACTGCATAACTTTCATTATATGGATTGCGCAGGTTGAGAAAAGATGTCTCTTTTATCGTGTCCTCATCAATATCTACAATCTTTGCATAGTTATAAAACGTATCACTGAATCTCGTCCGGCTTCCCATCATGAAGATTACAGCAGTAAACCCCACAGAGAGAATAATGACACCCACACGGTAGTATATTGTTACATCTCTCGATTTCAGGAACAGATACAGTCCCGGTCCTGCCAGAAGAATAAATGCCATTATTGAAAGCGCATATATTCCGAGCGGAGGTATACGGTTTATATCACCTGTACCTACAAGTGATGAAATGCTGTCAAACTCCGAATTGTCGTTACCGTACAATTCGCCGGCAAGTGCAGTCAGTTTTTCGCTGCCCATACTTCTTGATATAAGATCTGCCGCATATGACGGGTGTTCCTCTGCAAAGTCCGAAACATCCGCGAAATCATAAGCAGACACTACGATAAGCCCGTTTTCCTTGTTAACGGAAGTCAGCAGCGGTGATCCCGTATTCTGAGAAACAACGTTGCCTCCGTGTATCGCCACGTCAATACAGTACAGTTCGGTATATACATCTTCGTCATCCGGTGAGGAAGGCCCCCCTAACAGTTCAACCTCACAGTATTCCGGATCCTCATACATATCATCAAGCAGTTCAGGAGCATATCTTCCCAGAGTATCATCCGCCCTGAGTCCTGTTCCCAGCATCAGCACTCCGCCGCTGCAGACCCATTCCATAAGGGCACGCGACTGGTTTTCATCTAAATTCCTGATAGTATAATTGGTGATAACGATCGCATCCAGCATATTCAGTCCCTTGGGATCCGACGGAAAACTATCTGTATTCAGATTGAATGTTCGCGTTCTTATCAGTCCGTAGTTTACCGAGACATCATCAAGATATGAAAGACGTTCCGGAGTATCCGAAAGAATTCCGATGAACAGTTTGGCATTGTTCGTATCGATTCCGAGATTTACATCTCTCTCCATCAGTTTTCTTCCCGAATTATCTTCAAGCTTCAGATGGATTCCGGTGGCTCTTATTCCAAGCGGAATATAATATACATCCTTAAGCGTTTCCCTGCCTTCCAGCACAACCTCATATCTGTATTCCGATATTTTGTCATCGGATTCTCTGGTAAAAACAGATATATTTCCTTCAAAAGTGTCATCCGAAGTATTCTCGTATCCTATATGAAGAGGAAGATATCTGCCGCCTTTTGCATTATTCTCTATTCCGAATTCTACGGATGTCAGCACATGAGATGATTCATCTGCAAACGCAATAATTGGCAACAGTATTACTGTTGCCATCACTATTGCAGTAAATATAACTTTTTTAATCAGCGCTTTCAAAATGTTCTCTGTTCTCGTCAAAATCTCTCTTTAAAGTGACAATAAATCTGGTACCGTTCATATCACTTTCTACGTGTATTTTACCGTCATGCATATCGACTATGCTTTTCGCTATTGCCAGTCCCAGTCCTGTGCCTCCGGTCTGCTTGTTCCGCGAACGCTCGACTCTGTAAAATTTTTCAAACAGATGCGGTATCTCCTCCTCCGGAATTACCTTTCCGTAATTGATAACGGACACTTTCACTGTCTCGGGGTCCGCCTGGAATTTTACATCTATACGTTTTCCGTCTGCACCGTACTTGATTGCATTATTTATCAGATTATCAAAAAGTCTGGCCAGAAGTTCTCCGTCTGCACTTATCTCCGCCGAAGACACATTGCCCGACAGACTCCACTGCAGATCTTTCTCTATAAAGCTGGGATAGAATTCATCGACCAGCTGGCTGAGAAGCTTTACTATATCCAGCCTGACCACCTTCATGGCAATCTTCCCGTAATTAAGCTTCGTAAACCCGAAGAGATCCTCAATAAGGCTCTGGAGCTTCCTTGACTTGGAATATGCAATATCTAAATACTGTTTTTTCTGTTCCTGCGGAATATTGTTATCCATCTTCAGCAGTTCAAGGTATCCTATGATAGATGTAAGCGGAGTTCTCAGATCATGAGCTATATTGGTGATCAGTTCATTTTTCGTTTTCTCGGATTCACGCTCTTTTTCCATCAGAGTCTGAATATCTCCGGCCATATTATTTATGTTCATGGCAATTTCGGAAAATTCATTGTCACCCTCTACTTTAAGACGGGTATCTAATTTCCCACGCGATATATCCCTTACAGCATCCGATATACCGTTAATATAATCATACGACTTCTTCTGAAATAGCCAGAAGCAGACAGAAAAAACCACAATCCCCAATAACACAAAAAGCAGAACAACCAAAGTCTGTGAAGACGCTGTATTCTGCAATATTGTGTGCTCAGCCGCAAATATCAGGATTACCTCTGCAATGCAGCTGATAGCGGCACTGTATATAATGTTAAGTATTGTCTTATTTCTCAATCTTGTATCCTACGCCCCATACCGTGGTAATGATTTTCTCAGGTCTGTTGTCTTCATCCATTTTAGCACGCAGACGGCGTATATGCACCATTACGGTATTGTTTGCCTCGTACACCTTTTCATTCCATACTCTCTCGAATATCTCATCCGTAGAGAATACCTTTCCGGGGTTGCTTGCAAGCAGATATAATATATCAAACTCTATAGGAGTGAGCTTTACTTCTTCGCCGTATATGATAACTTTATGATTTTCCTTGTTGATGGTAAGACCGCGGATAGTGATCTCATTCTGTTCTGCGTTCTCAACCGAATTCGGATTCAGCTGTGTATATCTTCTGAGCTGTGATTTTACTCTTGCGGCAAGTTCCAGAGGATTGAAAGGTTTCGTCACATAATCATCAGCCCCCTGTGCCAGACCTTTGATCTTATCCAGATCTGCACTTTTGGCGCTCAGCATGATAATCGGAACATTCTTTGTCTCACGAATCTTTTCGCACATTTCAAGTCCGTTCATACCCGGCATCATAATATCAAGAAGAACAAGATGTATATCTTCGTTATCAAGAATCTCCAGTCCCTCCTGCGCATTATAAGCCTTAAAAACCTTATATCCGTCACTGACCATGTATATCTCTACAAGATCAGCTATCTCTTTTTCATCATCTACCACAAGAATATTGATTTGCTGCATTTGTTTACCTCCGTCGGAAGAACAGTTTATCATTTTCAACAGTAATTATAGCATATTTCCCGGATTCTAAT
>JAGHSD010000134.1 GCA_018066045.1 Candidatus Darwinimomas equi
TCTCATAACGAGTGATGCTGTCGGATATCCGGATGACTTGTCTATAATCTCTCCGGGAGATATAATCCGTGAATTTTTATACGGACGCATAAGATAGCTTCCCGACATATGCATGTTGATTCTGAAAGCTGAATGGAAGCACAGAGAACAGTCGGGATGAGCTTCCATATAGTCGACCTGCATGCGCAGTTTGTCATTGTCGGTCCAGTAGTCGTCACCCTCGCACATGGCGATGTATTTTCCGGCGGCTCTGGGGAAATTATATATTCCGGAAATGTTTTTTATTTCGGATTTTGAAAACTGATTTTCTGTTTCAAAAAGCGGTTTGATTATTTCAGGATGTTTCCCGGCATATTCTTTTATTATCGCCGGAGTTTTGTCCGTAGATGCATCGTCATGAATAAGAATCTCATATCCGAAACCGGTATTCTGAGAAAGCATCGAATCAAGCATCTGTCCGACATACTTTTCATGATTATATGTAAGAATGCATATTGAAACAAGCGGTGTCATATAAAAATCAGTTCTCCAAGTGTACGATATGAATTGTTGTATGTGAAGCCGTATTTCAGAATAGTACGGATCTTTTCGCTTTTGTTTAATCCGGGTATTTTTATAAAATGTTCGCAGGCATCGATTTTTTCCGGAGAGAGTTCATCTCTGAATATTTCAAGAAATTCTTCTGCCTGAGAAAACAGAGCTTTATATCCTGATTCAGCTTTTCTCTGACCATCAGAGCCTATTCTTTCGGCGGTTTCCTGTACGATATCGGCTTTTTTGGCACCTAAAAGATTATTGCCATGCTGGCGATAGTCATACAGAGTCTCATCCAGGTAGATTATCTTTCCGAATGCAGAGGCAGTAAGAGCAATCCAGTGATCGTGGACAGCCGCATGCTTCGGAATACTGTGAGATAAAAGTATGCTGCGAAGAGCATCATTAAATATACATGCAGCCCCTGTAACCTGATTTTGAAGAAGAAGCCGGTTGAATGACATTCTCTCGGGTGACAGATTCTGATATCTTACGAAGGAGCGGGATATGGGCTCCAGGCTGTTGTTTACAACAACGGCATCACTGAAAGCAAGCAGTGGCCTGCCGTCATCATTTTCCTTAATGAACTTACTTAACTTTGCTATCTTATCATCGTGCCATATGTCATCCTGATCCGACAGCATATAATAATCCGCTTTCGGTACTTCGTTTATTGCATTAAGAAAATTCAGCGTGGCCGAGCCGCTCTGTCTGATTTCATCATCATATTCATACAGGCGAAATTCCTCTGATGTTTTCTGCTCAAGAATGGATTTTCGCTGCTCTTCGATGTAGTGGCCTCCCTTATAGGAGCATAATACAATGTTTATCATTTTTACGGATATACAGGCTGTTGAAAATTTGAAATATACAGATTAAGTATAACATAAAGGCACAGTCTAATGCAGTATCTTTTTGTTTCATAAATAACAGGATGTATGTTATAATTAATCCAAATGGATAAATCTGTTTATGTTACAAAAGCATATTTGCCGCCACGGGAGGAATTCGACAGGTATCTTGACAGGATATGGGATTCTTCGTGGCTTACTAACATGGGAAAACTGCACGATGAGCTGAAAGAAGGTCTGCGTGCATATCTTGGAGTACACGAAATAGAACTGTTTGTAAACGGACATCTGGCACTTGAAACATGTATACAGGCGTACGGATTTCCGGCGGGTGCGGAAATTATTACGACACCGTTCAGTTTTGCTTCTACGACACACGCCATAGTAAGACAGGGTTTAAAGCCTGTTTTCTGTGATATACGCAAAGATGACTGTACTATTGATCCTGAAAAGATAGAAGAACGGATAACAGAGAAGACTGCTGCAATCCTTCCGGTTCATGTATACGGGAACATAGCAGATGTATACACAATACAGGAGATTGCCGACAGACATGGGTTAAAGGTAATCTATGATGCAGCGCATGCATTCGGAGAGACCTTGAATGGTATCGGAGTGGGAAACTTCGGAGATGCATCCATGTTTTCGTTCCATGCCACAAAAGTATTCAATACCATAGAGGGCGGAGCTGTGACTTTCCGCGGCAGAGAAGATGAGTTCGGAGGAACATTATACAAAATAAAAAATTTCGGAATCACGGATCAGGAACATGTGGAATATGTCGGCGGAAATGCAAAAATGAATGAATTTCAGGCAGCAATGGGTCTGTGCAATCTGAAACACATTGATGAACTCATATCAGCAAGAAAAGAGATAGATGGTATATATCGCAAAGAGCTGTCGTCACATGCGGCAGAGTTACTGAATCATAAAGACAATATTTCATATAATTATTCATATATGCCGGCTCTGATCGAGAACAGAGATGAAGTATTCGGACGGCTGGCAGACTGTAATATACATGCCAGAAAGTATTTTTACCCATGTATAAATGAATATGACTGTTACAGAGACAGCTATGATCCGGATGAAACACCGGTCGCAAGAGATGTTTCACGCAGGATACTTACGCTTCCGATATATCCGGATCTTGAACATGAGACAGTAAGGGATATATGCAGGATAATCAACGGATAAAGGAATACTGATTTTGAATATTAACTCTGTTGACATAATAATACCAACATACAGGCCGGATGCAGACTTCTGGGAGCTGCTTCGTAAACTTAAAGTACAGTCACTCAGGCCGCAGCGGATAATTATTATGAATACAGACGAAGCGGAGTGGGATAAATGCGGAGGCAGCCGTTTGGTCAGAGAGGCAGCAGACGGACTGTGCGAGATACATCATATCAGTAAAGAAGAATTTGATCATGGACATACCAGAAATATAGGAGTGTCATATTCGCATGCGGATTATTTTATCTGCATGACGCAGGATGCCGTTCCGGCAGATGACAGACTTGTGGAAAAAATGATGGATTCTTTTGACGATCCGGTGAAGATGTGCTATGCACGACAGCTTGCCAGAGACAACTCAAATGAAATAGAAAAAATCACCAGAAAATTCAACTATCCGGAAGAGTCGGTCACGAAGAATTCAGACGATACGGAAAGGCTGGGAATAAAAACATTCTTTGCGTCAAATGTCTGCTGTGCATACGAAAGGAAGACCTTCGATATGCTTGGAGGTTTTATAGATAAAACGGACTTTAACGAAGATATGATGTACGCGGCAGAACTTGTAAGGGCAGGATATTCCATAAGATACTGCGCGGATGCGAAAGTATGGCATTCACATAATTACAGTCCAGTACAGCAGTTTAAAAGAAATTATTGTCTGGCAATTTCACAATCCATGCATCCCGAGTATTTCGGTAATCTCAAATCGGAATCCGAGGGAATAAAACTGGTTAAAGTATCTGCAAAGGAATTGACCGGCAAAGGAAAATGGTATCTGATCCCGGAGCTTGTATTTACAAGCGGTGTAAAGTATCTCGGCTACCGGGCAGGACGAATCGCAGGAAAGAAAAAGTAGCGGATGAATAAGATATTGCTGATAATACCGGCGTTCAATGAAGAAGCCAACATAGAGAGAGTTGTTGATGAACTCATCAAGAATCACAGTAATCTTGATTATGTGATTATTAATGACGGCTCGACTGATAATACCAGCAGAATATGTCATGAAAAGGGATACAACATAATAGACCATCCGGAAAACAAGGGACTTGCGGCAGCATTTCATACAGGTATGAAATATGCCTTTGAAAAAGGATATGAATGCTGCGTTCAGTTCGACGGAGACGGACAGCACAGAGCTGAATTCGTTATTCCGATGAAAGAAAAGATGGATGAAGGATATAACATAGTTATTGCATCAAGATTTATTGACGCTAAAAAGCCGGTATCCATGCGTATGGTCGGAAGCAATATGATTCAGTCGGCAATCAGAAAAAAAACAGGAGTAGATATCAAGGATCCGACTTCAGGAATGAGAATGTATGACAGGGGGCTTATCGGGAAGTTTGCGAATGAAATCAACCTTCCTCCCGAACCGTCTACACTTGCATATCTGATAAAGAACGGATCGAAAGTTGCCGAGATTCCGGCAGTAATGGACGAAAGAATCGGAGGAGTCAGTTATCTGACGCCTGCACAGGCTGCAAAATATATGGTTAAGGTACTGAAGGATATATGGACGAACTACTGACAAAACACAAAAAACTGTTTGTCGGTGTTTTCATCGCGATGGCGGTGACTGCACTCTGGCATACATATTACGTGAGCATAGCCATCAGACAGACCGGAGACGGTTTCCTGCTAAGAGAGTACGGGATGCTTGCCATCGGACTGATTATGCTGTCGCTGTGTGCCGGCATTTTCCTGTTATGCACAAAATACAGGAGAGAGCTGATCTGGATTGCCGCGGTTTTTCTTTTAGGAATATCAACTATGAGAGTTATGCCGGGATTATCGGCACCGGATGAGCCGTCACATTATGTCAGCGCATATTATCTGTCGAATCAGCTTATGATGATGCAGCCTGACGATGAGGAAGGAAGAGTGTTTATCCGGAAGCAGGATGTGGCGCTTGAGGACATCAACGAAGAACGTATGCAGAACAACTATGAATATGTTGATGATGCAGAGGTATTCGGACAGACTCCATATGAAAGAAATTATTATGAGGTTCATAACTGGGCAAGGAATCATCAGGTGGATCCGGGGATGACAACATCATCGCATATACGTGTCGTTACCACCCCGCTGATTTATCTGCCGCAGGCCATAGGAATATGTATCGGAAGGATGTTCAACGCAAGTGCGCTGACTTTGCTGAACCTCGGAAAGATTATGAATCTCATAGTGTTCTGCATCATGGTTCTGTGGGCTGTGATGAGGATGCCTTTCGGAAAAAGCATAATGATGGCGTCGGTTCTGCTTCCGATGACGATAAATCTTGCGGCTTCGATGTCGTATGATGCCATGCTGATCGGATGTGCCTATATGTTTATTGCGCAGACACTTCATCTGGCATATGCTGCGGATGAAGTAAACTGGAAGGATATTGCATTTCTTGCAGTTATACTTGCCGTGATGAGCCCGTGCAAGATAGTTTACAGCCTGATGGTATTTCTGATTCTTATTATTCCGAAGAAGAAATTCAGAAGTACCGGAATGTATGCAGCCTCATGGGCGATATGCATCGCTGCAGCGATAGGTTCAATGCTTATTGTAAATGCGGCCGTTATTTCGAATTATGCGACAACTGTGGTGAGCGATGTTCCGTGGGCGGATGAACCGGGATTTACGGTTTCGTATGTGCTGCATCACCCGCTGGATTCTTTCAGGGTGTTTTATGATACATTGATGTATCAGGGAGACTACTATCACAAGACCATGATAGGTGCTTATCTGGGAAATGTGTGCGAGTCACTGGATGTTCCGTTTTTTATCATAATGATGATGACAGTCGGACTTGTCATGCTTCCGCTCTCCGGAGCAGAACAGGATGCGCAGCTGTTGAAGAAGGACAGGATAGTAATATTTGTTGTATGTATAGTAGTATTTCTGCTGCTGCTCGGATCGATGATGATTGCATGGACGCCTTTATCAAGCCCGGTCATACTGGGAGTACAGGGCAGGTATTTCCTTCCGCTTCTGCCGGCAGCGCTTCTGCTTGTCAGAAACAACAGACTTGCATTGAATAAAGATATAGACAATTATGTGCTGTTTTTTATGATATGCTGTGATGCTTTTGCATTGTATAGAATGTATTCGATGATATGCTTATATATACCGGGGTGAGAATATGGGACAGATTAAAGTAACAAAATGTGATATTGAGGGATTATATGTAATCGAACCTGCCGTTCATCAGGACGCAAGAGGTTATTTTGTGGAAACATATAATCAGAGGGATTTTGCCGAGGCAGGACTGAATATGGTTTTCGTTCAGGACAATCAGTCAAAGAGTACCAAAGGAGTATTAAGAGGACTGCATTTTCAGAAAGAGTTTCCGCAGGGAAAACTGGTGCGTGTCCTGCAGGGAAAGGTCTTTGACGTTGCTGTTGATGTAAGACAGAATTCACCGACATACGGAAAGTGGTTCGGAGTAGAACTGTCCGAAGAGAACATGAAGCAGTTCTACATAAGTGAAGGATTTGCACACGGCTTTTTAGTAATGAGTGATGAAGCTGTGTTTGCATATAAGGTAACGGATTTCTATCATCCGGGGGATGAAGGAGGAATCATGTGGAACGATCCTGATATAGCAGTAAAGTGGCCGGTAACAGACGGTATGGAGATACTGCTGTCAGACAAAGACAAGGTTCAGCCAAGCTTCAAGGATACATTTAAATTCAAATGATTAAGCTGATAAAAGAAATAGCAGATAAACATCAGATCATAACAGATCTTGCAAAAGCGGACTTCCGCAAGCGTTTTGCAGGATCGTATTTTGGTGTTGCGTGGATGTTCATCCAGCCGGTAGTGACGGTACTCATATACTTCTGTATTTTCCAGCTTGGATTCAAATCGGTACTGCCGATACCCGGGGTTCCGTACGTATTGTGGCTGGTACCAGGTATTGTTCCGTGGTTTTATTTTAACGAGGCTCTTAACAGCGGAGCGACATGTCTTCAGGAGTATCACTATCTTGTAAAAAAGGTGGTTTTCAATGTCGAGCTTCTTCCGGTGATAAAGCTTTGTTCGTGCCTTATCATCCACGGAATTTTTGTGCTCATCATGATAGCTATGTTCTTCTGTTACGGAAGACTTCCGATGCTTTCATGGATACAGATAGTGTATTACAGTTTTGCGCTTACCGTTTTATCGCTGGCATTGATATATATCACGTCGGCAATCAATGTTTTCTTCAAGGATATGGCGCAGATCGTCAATATAGTACTGCAGTTCGGAATGTGGCTTACACCGATTATGTGGGATCCAAGTATGTTCCCGAACCGTCCGGAATGGCTTGAAAAGGTTCTGAAGATCAATCCCGTATACTATGTGGTTACCGGTTACAGAGACTCCATGCTTACAGGAAATTATTTCTGGGAAAGACCGGGACTGACGGTTTATTTCTGGATTGTGACGATAATAATCCTTATAGCAGGAATCAGTATTTTCAGAAAACTTAAACCGCATTTTGCAGATGTACTGTGATGTTTATGAGAAGTGTGCCGGGATAGATATATATGGATAATAATCTTGCGATAAAAGTGAATAATGTAACCAAGACTTATAAGCTCTATGAAAAACCGATAGACAGGCTTAAAGAGAGCTTAAGCCGCAGACAGTATCATCGTCCGTTCAATGCGCTTAATGATGTAAGCTTTGAGGTTGAAAAAGGTACTACGGTGGGAATAATCGGAACCAACGGCTCCGGAAAGTCCACTATGCTTAAAATAATCACCGGTGTTCTGTCCCAGACAACAGGTACGGTTGAAACTGAAGGAAATATCTCTGCGCTCCTTGAACTGGGCGCCGGTTTTAATATGGATTATACCGGCATAGAGAATATCTATATGAACGGAACCATGATGGGATTTACAAGAGCACAGATGGATGAAAAGCTTGACGATATACTGGAATTTGCCGAGATAGGTGATTTTGTGTATCAGCCGGTAAAGACATATTCATCAGGTATGTTTGTCAGACTTGCATTTGCGCTTGCTATAAATGTTGATCCGGATATTCTTATTGTGGATGAGGCACTGTCGGTAGGAGATGTTTTCTTCCAGTCGAAATGCTATAAGCGTATGGAGGAGATAAGAAAGAACGGAACGACCATCCTTATGGTTACTCATGATATGGGTTCAATTATTAAATACTGCGATAAAGTGGTGGTTCTGAACAGAGGTGACAAAATTGCCGAAGGACCGGCAGGGGAGATGGTAGACCTGTATAAGAAGATACTTGCCGGAAAATATGGCAATGAGGATGAAAAAAAAGAAGACGAAATGATTTCTTCACAGATTACGGTGAATCCCAACCGTACCGAGTACGGTGACGGAAGAGCACGGATTATAGATTTCGGACTTTTTGATGAGAAGGGCGAGGCTACAAATCTTCTGCTTAAGGGCGAGTATTTTACGATACGGGAAAAAATTCGTTTTCATGAGGATATCGCAGCTCCGATTTTTACATATACCATAAAAGACAGGAAGGGAACCGAGCTGACAGGAACAAATACGATGTTCGAATCGGCAGATGTTTCTCCGGCAAAGCCAGGAGACGTGTACGAAGTGGAATTCAGACAGAAAATGACACTTCAGGGGGGAGATTATCTTCTGTCAATGAGCTGCACAAGTTTTGAGGGAGGTGTTCATACCGTTTATCACAGACTGTATGACGTTGCCAGCATCACGGTAATATCCAATAAGAATACCGTAGGCGTATATGATATGGAATCAGAGGTAAGTGTGGTTAAGCATGAAGCTTGAGAATTTTAAAAGTCTGATACTCAGATACGGAAGGGACGAGAAGACTCTGCTCAGAGAGAATCCGTCTCTTGAAAATCTTTATGCCTTTTCGAATCAGAGGGAAGGTGTTCTTGAATGGTATCAGTTCAGAGAAGAAAGCAGGGTTCTGCTTATCGGAGCAGGAGAGGGGGCAGTTGCTGATATCTGGCTCAGGAAAAACTGTCGTCTGGATGTATTGGAGAAGGATAAATTCGAGGCTGAAAAACTGCTGTGCAGATATGAAGATAAGATTGGTCAGATAAGTATAGTGTACGACAGCAAAGATCTTGCGGGTGAGTATGATTACATAGTATCGGTCGGAACCCTCCATACGCTGTCTGACGGAGAAATAAGAAAGATATACGGTCTTTTAGCTCCATGGGGAAGGCTTATTATCGCATGCAATAACAGATACGGAATTAAATGGTGGAGCGGTGCAATATCCGGAGAGTGCATATTCAGCAGAGCGGATATTGAAAATAAATTTGCATTTGCCGAAGATGCAGCCGCATGCTGGTATTATCCCATGCAGGATTATCTGCTTCCTGTCAGCATTTATTCGGATGAATATCTGCCTGCTCCGGGAGAGCTGGCACATGTTATTCCCGCATACAATGACAACGAATTTTCGACAATGGACCTCGGGAAAAAGTATGACGAAGTATGCCGGGACGGAAGGTTTACGGAATTTGCCAATTCTTTTATCTATGTGCTGTCCAAAGGCAGCGGTACGGCTGAGAGAAAGGCAATTTTTGTAAAATACAACCGCACCAGAAAAGATGAGTACAAGATCAAGACGGTTATTTATCAGAATCCTGACGGAACAAGAGAAGTGGAAAAGTCTGCTTTATATGAGGCGGGTAAGGCACATATTGCTTCTTTGATTGATAAATACAATGTTTTAAACAGCGAAGAACGTGATATTGAATATGTGAAACCGGAACTGAGCGAAGACGGCTATACGGTCAGGTATGCATATATTGAGGGGAAGACTCTTGCTGACAGAATTGCGGAGAATATCGCGGACGGAGCTGATGCATATGATGAAATCAGGAACGGACTGAAGTATATAATAGGCAATTCACCTGTTCATAATATCGATTCCATTTTCGGGAATTACATGTTCTGCGGAAGAAGACTCGGAAGAAAAGTGAGTCTTGTAGGATTCGATTATGAGTGGGTAAGCGAAGAGGAACAGGACAGTAAGTATATCACATACAGGATACTGTCTGATTTTTATGATAATTATTATTCAATACTCGGGGGAGTATCCAAGGACGCATTTCTGAAAAAATTCGGAATTACTCCGGATGATGCAGCATCATACTGGCAGCCGGAGCATGATTTCCAGTATCGTATTCACGGCGATGTTCAGGCGATTTATCTGGACAACTACAGGATAGATGTTAAGACGGCAGAGGAACTGCTTAAGGAAAGTAAGAACCTCAGCGCAGCTATCGAGGAAAGAGAAGGACTTATCGCTCAGCTCCATGACAAGACCGCGGAAATCAAGAAGATGACCGAGATTAAGAGGCTGACAGATAACCATGTGGCCAATCTGGAGATTACGATCAGAAACCTTCGCAGCGAAGTTGAAGAAAAGGCCAAAGCTCTGGAGTATCTGAATTCTCACGAGGCAGCATGGTCCAAAGCAAGAAGAAAAGCAGGAGAAGTATTCCGTGAGAAATATCCCGAGGGTTCAGAGGCAAGAAAAAAACTTGAATACAGGAAGATGTCTATTCTGCATCCGGCAGAATATCACAGACTCATGCATACCGAAACCGGAAAAAATCTGGTGGAAGGTGATTTCAAGATCGGATCCATATACAGAGAGACAGGTAAGTTGGATTTCATAGGATCAGGATATCCGACGGTATCCATCATAATTCCTGTTTATAATCAGATCGAATATACATACAGATGTCTGGCATCCATAAAGCAGTATACGACGGACGTTGATTACGAGATTATCATCGCAGATGATATGTCAACGGATGCAACCGCGGAACTGGATAAGTTTGTGACAGGTGTCACAGTCTGCCGGACGGGAGAAAATCTGGGATTCCTGAAAAACTGTAATAATGCGGCAAAATCAGCACGCGGAAAATATATTATGTTCCTGAATAATGACACCACGGTAACGGAGGGATGGCTGTCATCGCTTGTTGATCTGATGGAGCGCGATCATACCATCGGAATGACAGGATCAAAATTAGTGTTCCCTGACGGAAGACTTCAGGAAGCCGGAGGAATCATCTGGAGTGACGGATCAGGATGGAATTACGGACGGGGAGATGATCAGGATGACTGTCAGTACAATTATGTTCGTGAAGTGGATTACATCTCAGGAGCAGCTGTTCTTATCAGGAGCAAACTGTGGAATAAAATAGGCGGATTCGATGAAAGGTATGCCCCGGCATACTGTGAAGACAGTGATCTTGCATTTGAGGTAAGAAAAGCCGGATACAGAGTGGTATACCAGCCGCTTTCAAAGGTGATACACTACGAGGGAATTTCCAATGGTACTGATGTTAATGGCAGCGGCCTTAAACATTATCAGATAGAGAATTCCGAAAAGCTTAAAAAGAAATGGGCGGATGAATTTGCAAAGCAATATGAAAATACGGGGAATCCGGATCCGTTCAGGGCAAGAGAGAGAAGCCGCGGCAAAAAGATCATACTGTTTGTAGATCATTATGTGCCTACATTTGACAAGGATGCAGGATCGAAAACCACATTTATGTATCTGAAGATGCTGCTTGCAAAGGGATATGAGATCAAGTTCCTCGGTGCAAACTATCACCATGATGAACCGTATTCTACGATTCTGCAGCAGATGGGAATCGAAATACTGTACGGTGCAAGAATGGAAACAGATATATGGCCATGGATAGACAGGCATGCAAGGGACATTCATTTAGTATATCTGAACAGGCCGCATATCGCAGCCAAGTATATTGATTATATTAAAGAGCATACAACGCTGAAGATAATATTCTACGGACACGATCTTCATTATCTCAGACTTCAGCGTGAATTCGAACTGACCGGAGATGTCAGTGCACTGGAGCAGAGCAGGTACTGGAAATCCGTAGAGTTTGGTATCATGCACAAGTCGGATATGAATTACTATCCGTCTGTTGTTGAAACAGATGCCATCAACGATCTTGATCCTACGGTAAAGACAAAAGCAATAACCGCCTATGTATATGATGAGTTCCATACTCCTGCGGAAAACGATTTTGCATGCAGGGAAGGAATACTGTTTGTGGGAGGATTCGCACATCCGCCTAACAAGGACGGGCTTCTCTGGTTTACCGACAGAATCTGGCCTTCAGTCAGGATGTATCTGGGGAAACAGGCGAAGCTGTATGTTGTAGGTTCCAATGCCGATGATGAGATTATGGCACTGGAATCCGAAGAAAAAGGTATATCCATCAGGGGATTCGTTTCAGAGGAAGAACTTAACAAATTATATAATCATGTGAAAATGGTGGCCGTTCCGCTGCGATACGGAGCAGGTGTAAAAGGAAAGACCATTGAAGCGTTGTATTATGGCTGTCCGGTGATAACAACATCCGTAGGTGCCGAGGGAATTCCGCAGGCAGATGAAGTGATGGTGATAGAAAACGGAGAACAGGAATTTGCCGAAAAAATAGTAAGCCTGTATAACGATTTCGAAAAACTGGAAGAAATGAGCATGAAGTCATTGGATTATATCAGGACCAATAACTGCATTGATGCTGTATGGAAAATAGTAGAAGAGGATTTTAAATAAACGGATATGGAACATACCTTTGCTGTAACTGCATATGGAGATTCACCTTATCTGGAGAGCTGCCTTAAATCATTGATAGGACAGTCTGTTCAGAGCAATATCATTATCTGCACATCCACTCCTGGTGATTACATCAGAATGATGGCAGAGAAATACGATATACAGCTTTTTGTCAGAGAAGGAGAGCATGGGATAGGCTATGACTGGAATTTTGCATATGAACATGCTGACAGCAGGCTGGTTACCATAGCACATCAGGATGATATATATCATCATGATTATGTCAGGACTCTTATGGAAACAAAAGAGAAATATCCCGACATGAGTGTATTTATGACATCATCAGTTTCAATAAAAAACGGAAAATTAGTTGAATACGGAGGTATTGAACTGATAAAGAAGCTTTTACGAACTCCGTTGAGAATCCGGGAACTGAATCACATCCCGTCTGTTAAGAGGGCCGTTATCTCCTGGGGTAATCCGGTAATATGTCCGTCATGTTCCTATGATAAGAAACTATGCGGAGAAAATATTTTTGATACGAAATACAGATTTGTTCTTGACTGGGATGCTTTATACAGACTGGCGTCGGGACCGGGACGCTGGATATGCGTTGAGCGCCCGCTTATTATGTATCGTGTACATAAGGATGCGGCTACGGGGCAGGCTATCAGAGATAAAACACGTGAACAGGAAGAAGCAGAGATGTTTAACAGGATGCACAGCGAATCTGTTTCTGAACTGATAATGGGATTTTATAAAAAATCGTATGATGCTTACAAAGAATAAAACTGCGGCAATAATCATACAGGTATTGATATGGCTGCTGGCTATTGTCAGTACTGCTTTTTTGTTAAGAAAGACTTCTGCCGGTGCAGTGCTGCCAAGAACGGAAACAGTATTTATGTTTATCGAGATACTGATTGTCGGATTGTGGCTGTTTGCCGCTCTGTTCTTTATACATTCAGTCTGGCTGAGCGGAACTGTGATGGCAATAGTTGCATATGTTTATCTCTGGCTGCATCGGATAGCGCTCCCGGTACTAATAAGCGGATTGTATGTTTTATATCTTATCATAGCGGGCGAAGCACTTCTGAATATTCTTGCAGGAGACAGACAGGAAGACAGACTGAAAAGAATCTGTCATGATTTTATCGCGGGAGCAGCCTTACATATATCGGTTGTCGGGCTGCTCAGTGCATTCGGAATCGGAGGAGTTGTCTGTTCAAGAGTCGTATCGGTTTCTTTATTGGTTATTTCGGCAGTATATATCGGAGTAATAAGATTTTCAAAGAAAAGAGTCAGCTTCCCGATGACGCAGCTTCCCGATGAGAAAGAACTTAAAAGAGAAGCAAAAAGCAGGATATGGATATGTATTGCACTGGCTCTTACCGGGTCGATGCTGCTGCTTCAGGCCGGAAGGATAAATATCGCACTTGATTACGATTCACTGCATTACGGACTGAGAAGCAGGTACGTCCTGGATGCCGGGCACGGAATATATGAAAACCTCGGAAGCGTGAATGATGTTTATGTATATCCAAAAGGACTGGAGACATTGGTGCTTCCGCTTGTAACGGATGTCACATATGGATTTGTTCTTTCATTTTCGTGGTGGATGAGCTGCGGGATTCTGATATGCATTTACGGAATGGTAAGAAAGCTGAACAGCAGAAGGGCCGGGATTTATGCGGCTGCGTTTGCTTCTACAATTCCCGGAATCATGAACATGGGAATCTCGGCAAAAACCGATGTGATAACAGTTCTTGTCCAGCTTATTGCGATAAGTGATCTGGCAGATGAAGATTATGTATGGGCGGGATCGGCACTCCTTCTGAGTCTGATATTCAAACCCACAAGCCTTATGTTTTCCGGGCTGCTGTTTATTACGGCACTTGTATACATAATAGTAAAAAAGAAAAAGATCAACCTGAGACGATGGTACGTTTCGCTTCCGGTAATCTGTGCATTCTGTTTTATTTCAGCAAGAACATTGATTCTGACAGGACTTCCGATAACGGCAGCGGCATCGCGTGTATGGGAAACGCTTGGATTCGTACGCAAATATCCGTTTAACAGTGTTGATGCATTTGGAACTCCCGAGGGTGTGAATCTGATAAAAAGAATCATAGGCTTCTTTTTCTGTCCGGCAACGGATGATCTCTTTCATGTGTATATCGCGTGGGGAGGAATAGGGACTGCAATATTGCTTTTCTTTGGCTTCATTCTCAAAGGAGACAGATTTATCAAGATTCTTACGGCTGTGATTTTATCAGTTAGTGTAGTATGTATATTCACGCTTTATCAGGTAGACGGCAATTATTTCATGCTGTTGTACGCAATGGCAGCGATTATGTTCTTCTCTTCTCCGATAGAGATATATCGTATTCTGATACCGGTCATCATAATGAATGTAATGATGTGCGGAGTGACAAACTGGTCGGGTGCAATAGGCCTTACTCCCGCAAAGTTCCGGCATCTGGGATTTTATGATCATGAATCGGATTCTTATGACCGACTTATAGCCGAGGGTAATAAGAGCATATACGACTATCTCGCACGGGACAGAAGGCAGAGAGTAATTGCGTTTGCAGATCAGCCGGGATGTCTGGAATTCAAATGCAATGTGCAGAGCTATACAGACATAGAAGGTTCCGGAGGGAACGTTTATCTGGTGAAGACACTGGATCTGTTTAAAGAATTTATGGACTATGCAGGAACGGATTATATATATGTGAATGACAGCTTCCTGGAGAATCACAGCCGTGCATCGGATATTATTAAGTATATGATTGAAGACGGAAGCTTGAAAGAAATGATAGATGAAGGCAGCAACAGGTTATATGAGTACATACAGGAATAAAAAACAGAAAAACATCATAGCAGATATCATAGCAATCGTACTGCTGCTGATATGGACTTTCCTGATTAACAGGAAGATACGCATCAGCGGTCTGTATATGGACGATCTGTATCTGTGGTCATGCTTCAAGGATGAAAGTCTGATGGAGTATGTTCTTCCGGAGGTATGCGCCAGATTCAGACCGGTGTACTGGCTGGCCTCGTGGATTGAGCTTTATGTGATAGGGAACAGGATATGGCTGATAGTACCCATCAATCTCATAATTACTGCTGTTACGGCAGTTGTGTGTTACTTTTTTATTTCTGATATCAGTGAATCCAGATTGATTGCATTTTTCTCATCATTTGCGATTATTACCAGCAGGTTTGCATATTATGATGTAAGTCAGCTGCTGGGACTGCTGGAATCAATGTCGATGTTTTTTGCTATCGTGATATGTATTGAGCTATTCAAATATATGCATGACGGAAAAAGTATTCGCTTCTATATAGCTCTGATTTTCTATTTTCTTGTAAGCTTTACACATGAACGTTACATCGTGCTTATTCCGATATTCTTTTATGTTCTTATCACCATAAAGGATAAAAGCATTATTAAGTATGTTCTGTCGGCGGTGACATTTGTACTGATACTTGCCATCAGGCTTCATTATATAGGAACGCTTCTTCCCGCCGGAACAGGCGGAACAGAAGTTGCAGAGACGTTTACCGTACAGGGATTTATAGAATCCGCCGTATCGGAAATAAAATATCTTGTGGGAATCAATGCGGGACCGGAATACCTGAGCGGAATTCCGTGGGAGTCGGTCGATTACAAAATCAGGACGCTGGTGTTCGTGGGACTGGGAATACTTGCGATAATCCTGATATGCTTTATAGCTGCAATGATCAGGCACAAAAAAGAAGGAAAATCCGCAGGTCCGGCAATCAGAGATTTTGTATTTTTTACGGCTTTTATTATCGGACTTGTTACTGCTTCATCGGTAACAATCCGTGTTGAGATGAGATGGCTGTATTCCAGTTTTGTAATGCTGATATTCCTTGTGGCGTATATGTATGGATATATACGCAGCGGAACCAAAAAACAGCCGGTCATTCTCATGGCGCTAATTATCGCTCTGATGCTGCTGTTCAGTGTTGAAGATATTTATTACAGACAGAGCTGGGGCAATATTTATCTTTTCCAGAATCAGGAGAGATACAATTCCCTGTCCGACAATACATGGGGAAGGTACAGAGAAGGAATATTTGACAGAGATATATACATAATCGGAAACTCATATGAGATGAGTGATTTTACCGCAGATACCTTCTTCAAGACATTTGACAAGGATGGTAAATCCGAAAATATGAGAGTTATCCATGTTGAATCACAGGATGAAATTCCACAGGATGCATGGGGTAAAGATATAATACTGCAGGAGGATCCTGCAAACAATGGTTTCATGGAGATAGGAATTCAGTAATTATGAAAAAACTTTCGGCAAGACTGCTGCCCGTTCTGGGCTTTCTGTTCTTAACAGCATATATCAGGAGTGCGACGCTGGATGTTGTCTATACAGACTACATCAGGCTGATAAATTCTTATCTTCCGAATGTGTTCAGCTTTAAACCGTATCTTCAGCCGGATATTCTGACAAGAACCCCGGTGTGTTACATTGAAAGAATATTAAATGTATTACTTTTCAGATACAGTACTACGGCAGATATGATGCTCGGGGCAGCAGGACTGACAGTGTCGGCTTTGATTATAGGATCATATGCACTGAAGAAGAATCTGTCTGCAGCTGTAACATTTGCAGTTATGCTGATCATATTCTCACTTGATAAGTGGGAGATGATAACTAACGGAACCGGATGGGTTCACTTCTGGGCATTTGCCTGTTTCTATTATCATTTTCTTGTGTATGACAGAGTCAGAGAGGGAAGAGGAAAGAAAGGCGATGAATTAAAACTGTGCCTGATTCCGGTAGTTACAGTACTTTTTATATCCGGATCATACTGCCCTGTATATGTGGGATCACTGGCACTGGTGTATTTGCTGGATTATCTGAAACAATACAACAGGACTCAGACGCTGAAGACATTTATCAGAGATGAGACGTTTATAATAATTCCGTTTATCCTGTATTTAATAAGTTATATGATGTCTTCAAAGGAATACGCCGGAGCCACATCGGATTCTTTTATGACCGTTATGACATCGGATCCGCTGCTGGGATTCAAAATGATTTTCAAATCTTTCGGTTCGATGGTGATCGGAGGAGAGACCGCAGCAGAGTGGGGAATACCGGGTGCACTGGTATGTCTGTTCGGGCTGATCGTTATCTTAGGATATGCATATGCAATTTATCTGAATTTTAAATCAGGTTTGTATAAGGAATCTGCATTTCCCATGCTTCTGATACTGTCAGGATTGATAAGTCACGGTATTGTGTTCGTGACCAGATGGATATTCAAGAGTGATGACTACATGATGAGTTCACGGTATGCGCTGCAGTTCCAGAGCGGAATACTTGGGATATTGCTTACATTCGTGATGACAGACAGAAAATATATTATTAAGCCGCTGGCAGCGGCATTTATCGTTCTGATTCTTGCAGGACATCTGTGTACCACCGGGAGAGAGATACGTATTGCAAAATACAGAAAAGAGAATTTTGAAAATATGTATAAGGTGGCGCAAAACTACAGGAACGAGAATGACGAAACACTTAAGAAGGTTCTTCAGTATCATGATCCGTTAAAGACCAGAGATGCGCTGAAGATACTGGAGGAAAATGACTGGAATGTTTTCAGAAAGCAATAAAAACAAATATCTGTCCGTAATAGTATCGGTTTTCAATGAAGAGAAGGTTCTTCAGAAGTTTTATGATGCGATAAAACCGTGCCTTGAACAGACAGGAAAAACATACGAGCTGATATTTGTTAATGACGGAAGTACGGACAGCTCCATGGAGATAATAAGGATGCTTTCAGAAAATGACAGCAATATCAGAGCAATAAGTTTTTCCAGAAATTTCGGACATGAAGCGGCAATGCTGGCAGGAATCGATAATGCCTGCGGCAGTTACATTATATGTATGGATGCAGACCTGCAGCATCCTGTCAGATTTATTCCTGAAATGATATCAAGCTTTGAAAAAGGCAGTGACGTGATAAACATGATAAGAACGAAAAATCATGATGCAGGAGTTATAAAGAATATTACTTCAAATATGTTTTATTCTATGATAAACGGAATGAGCAACAGCAGTCTTGAAAAGAATGCATCGGATTTCTTTGGGATATCGGGTCGTGTGGCAGATGTGCTGAGATCCGATTATCGTGAGAAAGTACGGTTCATTCGGGGATATATTCAGAATGTGGGATTCAAAAAAGACAGAATCGAATATGAAGCAGATGACCGGGCCGGCGGAAAAAGCAAGTATTCGATAGGAAAGCTTTTCAGATTTTCAATGGATACCATAATATGCTTTTCGGATGCACCTCTTAAGTTCGGAATATACGCCGGATTATTTGCAATCATTATCGGGATAATTATGGCGATATATACCATCATAACATGGATAAGAGAGGGTGCGCCCAACGGGTATGCTACCATAGTAGTGCTTATCTGTTTCATGTTCGGAGTGCTGTTCCTTTTAGTAGGAATAATAGGTATGTATATTTCGGTACTGTTTAAGGAAATCAAGGGAAGACCGGTATACATAATAGAAGAAATGCTGTGAGGAGGACTTTATGCCGCTGCCGCCGAAGATACTTCTGCATGATGCAGTTGCGACAAGGATAAGAGAGTTGACTGAAGAAAAGGGATATAGTGTTGATGTTCTGTCATCTGTGTCCGGAGTTCCGAAATCAACAATAACGGATTATCTGCGTGGGGCATCCAAAGATATAAAACTCTCAACAGTTGCTAAAATAGCAAACGGATTCGACATGACGGTGCTGGATTTTTTCGTTGATGACCGTTTTGATCTGATTGATATAGAAGAACTGTTCCGGTAACAGAATACGAGGACAATATATTGACAGTTACAGATAAAAAATATGAACGCAGCGGGTTCATATGGAACCTGATCGGAAGCACGGTATATTCCGTTGTAAATATGCTGCTCGGGACTATGGCAATACGTATACTCGGCGGCAATCTCGGCGGGATATTTTTCTTTGCGTTCTCTACTGTGGGTCAGCATATATATACAGTTGCCTATTTCTGTATGAGACCGCTTCATATTATGGATATAACCGGAAAATACAGTTTCGGAGATTACAGACATTTCAGGTTTCTTACGAGTGCTGCGGCACTGGCAATAGCTGTTTTGTTTGCAGTGCTGTATTCGGGAATTTCATACAAGGCAATGATTATTATTGTGCTTGCAGTATATAAGATTCTTGATGCCGTGGCAGATGTATATGAGTGTGAGTTTCAGAGAGACGGAAGACTGGATATCACCGGAAAGTCGATCACTATACGTACGCTTTTTGCCGCAGCATGTTTTATGACGGTTATGCTCCTTACGAGGAATCTTCTATTGAGCTGCCTGACTGCTGTCGGAGCAATACTTATTTCGATAGCGGTATACTGTTCGGGAGCATTGAGACGTTCGTTCGATAATGTTGGTTACAGCGAACATAAAGGAGCTTCAAAAGAGCTGTTCGGAATGAGCTGGTGGCTTTTCGCAGCATCTTTTATTGATCTGTATATTTTCGCGGCATCAAAATATGCAGTGGATGCATTTATGGGATCGGAGGTATCCGCTTATTACAGTACGATTTTTGTTCCGACATCAGCCATACTGCTTATGTCTAACTTTGTTATCAGACCTGTTCTGACCAGATTGTCGGAGTATTATGAGAACAATGATTCTGACAGCATTAAAAGAACGTTCAGAAATCTGTCATTAATGATACTCGGACTGACTATGTTCGGGATGCTTTTCTCATGGTTCTTAGGAATACAGATACTTTCGCTGTTAGTAGGAAGCGAAGCGGGTGCGGAACTTGTAAATTACAGAACAGCGCTGGTAATAATAATTGCAGGCGGAGGAATGTATGCCATGCTTACGCTTGTATATTATATCGTGATCATTTTAAAGAAGCAGAAAGCATTATTTATTGTGTATGCAGCAGCGGTAGTCCCGGCATTTGCCCTGAGTCTTTTATTTGTAAGAAACTGGGGAGTGAACGGCGGAGCAGTATCGTATCTGATAAGTATCTCAGGAATAACAGCAGCATTGTTTGTTATTGCCGTTAAGAATCTGAAAAAGAGCGTGCCGGAGGGTGGCAATGAATAACGAATACGGACTTCAGAAAGTATTTGAGACAGAACTTAATATGCTGAAGACTATTGATTCCATATGCAGGAATCATGATATAAAGTACACTCTTGATGCCGGGTCTCTTATCGGAGCAGTCAGGGAAAAGGGATTTATTCCGTGGGATGACGATGCGGATATTATTATGACCAGGGAAAACTGGAACCGGTTCAGTACAATAGCTCCGGATGAACTCCCGGATACTATGGAACTTCAGCTCCCGTACGAAATGGCAAAAGACGGAAGGTTTTATGATTTTATCGGAAGGGTGGTTTATCTTCCGGGAAACAGACATACGCCTGACGAGAAGTCGGAATTCTTTAACGGAAAGATAAATCATCTGTGGGTGGATATTTTTGTGATGGATAATATTCCGGATTCCAAAGCCGGTGCTTTTGCTGCAGCATCGGGACAGAAGCTGCTGTATGCATTATCTCTCGGACATAGAAAGCTGTCGTATGTCAACAGTTCAAAACTGTATAAGGCAGTTCTGGTTCCGTTTACTCTTGTCGGGAAGCTTATCCCGCTGACAACCCTGTGCAGATGGAAGGAAAAATGGTCCGCAAAGGATATGAATAAATCCACATCAAGAGTATATGTTTCAAATTATCCTCCGGAATGGTTTGATCTCAAACTTGAGAAGGAATGGATAGAAGAGATAAAATACATGCCTTTTGAGGATACGGAACTTCCGGTACCGTGCGGGTACCACGAGATACTTACAGCCGGATACGGAGACTATATGAAACGCCCGGATATGAAGGACAGGGTTCTGACACATGAAACCGATACCGGAATGCCGGAAGCTTGACTTTAAGGCTGAGGGGCAATATAATGTTCAATGACTATATCGAAAGGTAGAAAATTGAACAAATATATGAATAATCAGATTCTGCTGCTAAGAAACTATTATGAAAATTCTTTCGTGACCCAGAGACAGCTTGCCGGTGAGATGGAAGTGTCTGTGGGCACGGTCAACGGTCTTATCGCTTCGTCCGAAGCGGACGGATTAATCGAAAAAGTCGAACTGAATAATAAACCCGGTTATAAGATAACCGATAAAGGAATGGAACTGCTTGAAGACTACAAAGTAGAAAGAGCGGTTATTTTTTCTGCGGGTTTCGGCTCCCGTCTGGTTCCGCTTACGTGGGACACTCCCAAAGGTCTTCTCAAGGTCTTCGGAGAATGTATGATAGAGAGACTTATCAAACAGCTCAATGATGTTGGTATAACCGACATTACCGTAATGGTCGGCTATATGAAGGAAAGATTTGAGTATCTGAAAGATAAATACGGTGTCAAACTGATATACAATCCTGAATACGATACAAAAAACACTTTGTCTACGCTGCATTGCGCAAAGGATCTGTTCCTGGGGCATAACTGTTATCTTCTTTATTCGGATAACTGGATAAGAAAAAATATGTTCCATAAGTATGAGCCGAATGCATGGTATGCTTCTGTATTCAAGGAGGGAAAGACCAGCGAGTGGCCGTTCATTTTCAACAAAAAAAATCAGATAACGAATATCCTTGAGGGCGGAGCAAATGCATGGATTATGTTCGGACCGGTGTATTTTTCAAAAGAATACTCGGCAAAATTTATCCCGGTATGTGAACAGTATTATAATTCTCCGGCTACCGAACAGGATTATCTCGAAACAGTTATGCTTGACTGGATACACGGATCTGACAGGATAATTCCGCTCAAGGCAAAGGACTGCCCGAAGCTTTACATCAACAAGCAGCCGTCGGATCAGATACATGAATTTGACAGCCTTGAAGAGATGAAGGAGCTGGACGATTATTACGCACATTCATCCATCAATGAGGCACTACGTATTATTTCGGAAACATTCAGTGTTCCGGTCACGGAAATAAAGAATATCAAGGATATGAAGGTCGGGCTTACGAATCATTCCTTTATGTTTACGATTCATGAAAAACCGTATATCTGCAGAGTCCCTTGGGATCTTTGCAGTGAGTTCATGAACAGAAAGAATGAGGCTGAAACTCTTAAAGCAATTGAACCGCTCGGGATATCGGAAAAGGTTTTATATTTTGATTCTGAGAACGGATATAAG
>JAGHSD010000073.1 GCA_018066045.1 Candidatus Darwinimomas equi
GCACAAGTTCATTTACTTTATCAGGATATCTCTTAATAATGGCAGAAATCAGATCACCGCCCATTCCAGCTATTACTGCACAGTCAGCTTCTGCTGTATCAAGTGCTTCCAGACCATCCGATAACCTGCATTCAATGCTATCCTCCAGATTGCTGTTTTTGATATGAGATACAGCTCTCTCCAGCGGTCCCTTATTGATATCCATTGCAATTGCGGATTTGATGACTCCGGATTTTACCAGTTCGATGGGAAGATATGCATGGTCTGTACCAACATCGCATATAACAGATCCCGGAGTGACCATATCAGCAACTGCTTCAAGTCTTTTTGACAGTTTCATATTACAGAAATTCCTTCAGGTCCTGATTATCATCAGTATATTTAAGCCTTCTAATTGCCCTCGATTCTATCTGTCTTACTCTTTCTCTGGTGATTCCGTACATATTGCCTATCTCTTCAAGAGTATGAACATTACCATCCTTAAGGCCATATCTGTATTCAAGGACACTACGTTCTCTTTCATCAAGTGAATCCAAAGCTTTATTCAGCTCTTCTTTCAGCATCTTCTGAGTAATCTCAAAATCCGGGGCACTGGATGACTGATCATCCGATAAATAATCCTGAAGTGTCGAATTATCATCTCCTACAGATGAGTCTATAGAAATCGAGTCCAGCGAAGAATTGAGCATTTCTGTTATCTTTTCAACAGGAATGCCTGTCTCTTCACTGAGTTCTTCAACAGTAGGTTCATGTCCGAGCTTTTGAGCCAGTTCTTTCTGATCTTTTAATAATCTGTTTATTGATTCAGCTACGTGAACAGGAACTCTGATGTTTCTTGACTGGTCGGCAAGTGCTCTCATAATTGATTGTTTTATCCACCAAGCCGCATAAGTAGAGAATCTGTTCCCCATTGTATAATCAAATCTATCGACTGCTTTTAAAAGGCCGATATTGCCCTCTTGAATTAAATCCATAAGTGGGAGGCCTCTTCCGATAAACTTCTTGGCAATACTAACAACCAGTCTTAAATTGGATTCAGCAAGTTTCTTTTTTGCTGCTTCCTGCTTTTCACCTGATTCATCATGTATAATACGGCCAAGCTCAGCTTCTTCTTCAGCAGTGAGCAAAGGATATGTGCCTATCTCATTTAAGTATATCTTCTCGGCAGCAAGTGCCTCTTTCAAATCATCAGGATCAATCTCAATAACATCAGAATCTTCAATTACTTCAGAATAATCTTTTTGTTCTTCCATAAAGCCTGCTCCTTGATAATTGATTGTAAATCGTTTAAATCTACGGCATTTGCGCTTTTTCTTTCCAATGATGACATCTTAATTCTGATAACGGCTGATGCAAGTGCCTGTTTCGCATCGTCATTGATTTCATCTGACGAATAGTTTAATATTCCGGCAATTTCCCTGGTCTTCTCCGTATCATCACAATACAGATTAATAATCTGTGCTCCTGAATGTCCATCTGCAAGCTTCGAGTATATTTCTTTATATATTTCTCCGTCAAAATCTTCAGAATCCAGGTATTTCAGAACCTCATCCCTAAGTCCTTCATCAGAGCTGATACTGCTTAATACAAAAGACTGGGTCTTCTTAAGCCCTTCATCAATCTTTTTTATTCTCAGCGGTTCAAATGCGGATTGACTCGGCTTAATTCCATATCCCTTGTTTCCTATACTGTTAACAAGACGTTTTAAATCCTCATATGGAATCATAAACTTCCTTGAAACTGACTGAGTATAATTATCCCGTTCAAGAGCTTCTGAAAATGAACATAACTGTTCAGCAGCAATATGTTCAAATTCTGTCTTCTGCTGAGGATCATTCATATCATACTTTCTGCGAATGATCCCAATATTCCATATAAAAGAATTCTCTGCACTTGCAATTCTTTTATCAAGTTCTTCTGTTCCGTATTTTTTGATAAATTCATCCGGATCCTTTGCGGGTGACAGATCAAGAATCCTGACACTTATTCCCGCTTCATTAAGCATAGGAATAGCTCTCTGAGCAGCAGCAATACCTGCATCATCCGAGTCATATGTAAGAATAACCTTGCTTACATATCGCTTGATTATTACAGGCTGGTTTGATGTAAGAGATGTACCTAGTGATGCTACAGCATTAGTGTATCCGGCCTGATGCATTGCAATAACGTCAACATTACCCTCGCAAAGGAAAAAATAATCTCTGCGTGTCTTCCTTGCGTAATTCAAACCGAAAAGAAATTTGTTTTTTTCAAAGATCTTTGTTTCCGGAGAATTGATATATTTCGGCAATCCGTCGCCAAGTACTCTTCCTCCGAAACCTATAACCTTATTGTTAACATCCATTAAAGGGAACATAACGCGATTCCAGAATTTATCATGTGCCCCTTTTTCTTCTATTGTAACCAGTCCTGACTCTTTAAGGATTTCGTCATCATATCCTTGTTCTTTAAGAAGCCTGTATAATTTATCAGATCCTATACCTGTATATCCCAGGCCGAAATGTCTTATAGTCTCATCTGTCAGTTTTCTGTTGTGAAAATAATCCAGTCCCGCTTTTCCTTTATCAGAAACAAGAATATGGTAGTAATAATTTGCAGCAATCTTATGTATTTCAAGGAGCTTTGCTTTCAAATCTCTGTCCGCTTTAGCCTGATTACTCATTTTAATCTCAGGAAGTTTGATTCCTGCTCTTTCAGCAAGGAATTTAACAGCTTCATCAAATGAATAATTCTCATACTGCATTATAAAAGTAATTACGTTTCCACCACTGTGACATCCAAAGCAATAATACATCTGTTTAGAACGTGAAACAGAAAAAGACGGTGTTTTCTCGGAATGGAAAGGACAAAGGCCAAACCAGCTGTTGCCCTTCTTTGTAAGTTTTACATAACCGGAAATAACGTCAACTATATCGTTGGCATTCCGTATTTCTTCTATTATCT
>JAGHSD010000119.1 GCA_018066045.1 Candidatus Darwinimomas equi
ATTATGACCTTGGAATGGGAATCGATGGTGACGGAGACCGGCGTGGTGTTATTGACTCTGACGGAACTTTTATTTCAGCAAATGATATCCTTGTACTCCTTTACTACTACCTGCACGAATACAAAGGATGGAAGGGCCCCGTCGTAAGAAACCTTGCAACTACACATCTTCTCGATCGTGTAGCAGAAGGCTTCGGAGAAAAATGCTATGAGGTTCCCGTAGGCTTCAAGTGGATCTCATCAAAGATCGATGAGGTTGATGCTGTACTTGGCGGAGAATCATCAGGCGGTCTTACCGTAAGAGGTCACATACACGGCAAGGATTCTATTTATGCTCCTGCACTCTTCGTGGAAATGATCTGCAAAACAGGAAAGGCTCCCGGTGTCATGATAAGAGAGCTTCGCGAAAAATACGGTGACAGAGTCATGGTAGAATATAATGTTCCTCTGTCAGATACTCAGAAAGCAAAGCTTATTGAGCTCTTTGAAGAAGGAAAAACAAACTACGATGAAGCAAACAAAAAGCTTCCTGTATTCTGTCAGAAATACAGCAAAGTAAACTACATCGACGGCTGCAAGGTTTACTTCCCTGATGATTCATTCGTAATATGCCGACCATCCGGAACTGAGCCGCTTCTTCGTGTATTTGCCGAAGCACCTACCCGTGAGCAGGCAACCGGATATATAGATGCATGGAAAGATACACTCTCAAAAATGTAATTATGAGGTAAGACATGTTATTCAGAAATGCTAAAATTTTTGACGGTACCGGATTCTATAGCGGAGAATTCTCAGTTTCAGAAGAGACGGGAAAGTTTGTCTCTGTAGGGAAACATGCCGCTACTGATATCTCCGGATACGGTGATGTAATTGACCTTAATGGAAGCTATGTAATACCCGGACTCATCGATATTCATACACATGGAAATTCGGGTGCGGATTTTTCAGACGGTGATTATGACGGGCTGAAAAAAATGGCTGCTTTTTATTTAAGTCACGGCATCACATCCTTCTGTCCTACTTCTATGACATTTCCATATGATGTGCTTGAAAAAGCATTTGCCACTGCCGGAGATTATGCTGACAGTGCAGATGCAAACGGCGCAAGGCTTGCAGGTATCCATATGGAAGGTCCTTATTTTTCCGAAAAAAAGAAAGGTGCACAGAATGCAGCCTATCTTAAGCTTCCCGATTATGATGGCTTTAAAAAACTGTATGACGGATGCAACGGACTGATCAGAATAATAGACATTGCTCCGGAACTTGACGGAGCTTCCGAATTTACAGAAAAGGCATCCGGGCTGTGTACCGTATCCGTAGCACATACTGATGCCTCATATGAGGATACGGTGAAAGTGTATGAAGCAGGCGCAAAGCATCTTACACATCTGTATAATGCAATGCCCGGTATTCATCACAGAAATCCCGGAGTAATCGGTGCTGCATCTGAACGTGAAGGCATTACTGCTGAGCTTATCTGTGACGGATTGCATGTTCATGAAAGCGCAGTCCGTATGGCTTTCAAACTATTCCCCAACAGGATATGCCTTATCTCCGATTCCCTTCGATGTGCCGGGATGCCGGATGGTGAATACACTCTTGGCGGTCAGAATGTATATCTTAAAGATAATATTGCAAGATTGATAGACGGAACTATTGCCGGATCGGCAACGAACCTGTATCAGTGTATGATTAATGCCATCAGCTTTGGAATAGATAAAGCGTCTGCAATCAATGCAGCCACTATTAACCCGGCACATGCCATAGGTATGGATGACATACTCGGAAGCATAGCTCCCGGTAAGTATGCTGATTTTGTCGTGTGTGACGAAACCTTAAAAGAACGCAAAGCTATTTACAGAGAAGGGAAAGCTATATGATTCATGTAGGAATTCTCAGTACTGCTTCAATAGTTCCACGGTTTATTTCTGCAGCTCAGGAAACAAAAAGCTGCGTGGTTGAGGCTATAGCCTCACGCAGAATTGAAGCAGCTCAGAAAGTTGCTGAGGAGTTTGGAATTTCAAAAGCATACGGCAGTTATGATGAACTGCTGGCTGACTCTGATATAGATACTGTTTATATCGCTATGATAAGCAGTGATCATGCCTTCTGGTCCAAAAGAGCTCTTGAGGCAGGTAAGAATGTATTATGCGAAAAGCCTTTTGCGCTTAATCCTCAGGATGTAGCTGAGATCTTTGATCTCGCAAAGCAGAAAAACCTGTTTGTCATGGAAATGCAGAAAGCAGTCTTTCTGCCTGTAATGTCCGAAATAAAGAAACGGATACAAAAAGGTGAGCCCGGTCCGGTTCGCATGGCATCTTTCTCCAGCAGCTTTTCTTCAGGTTATAACAACTGGTTCATGGATCTTGACAAAGGCGGCGGACCATGGTTTTCCAATGCGGGTTATACTGCCTCACTTCTTCAGTTCCTGTTTGATTGTGATGTTAAAGATGTTTCCGGCAGCTGTACAAGAAGCGAGCTGACTGCAGAGAACCAGTTTGAAACCGTTATGACTACAGATAC
>JAGHSD010000149.1 GCA_018066045.1 Candidatus Darwinimomas equi
TGTAGATGTTATCAACTGAAACAAATAATTATTCCTTCCCTGTAATAGAAGTTTATGCTTACCTGTCTTAAATAATGTAGCTGTTACAACGTCTTTATTAAGTTGAAATTTATATATATCTTTACCAACAGCTGACGTAACTGTGTGAGTAACCCCATTATCAGATTCTTTAATTAACTCTACAAACGCATTGAAATCATCCTGCTTAAAATAAGGAATTGAAAACCAGTTATCTCCTTGTACAGCCACCTTTTTTCTATCTACAAGTGCGGATTTTGCAAGCTGATCAGCCTTTTCATTATATATTACATTGCTATGACCCGATACCTTTTCGAATTTTACTTCGAGAAAGTCCTTGAATTTCAATTCATATAAACTCGTATACATTTGGGCAACTTTAGAATTTGCCTTCCATTCCCCTGATATCCATTTTGACAATCCTTCATAATCGTGATAAATTTTTATCTTTTCATACTCATTTGATATCGCCCAATCAAGTGCATTTATTACTCCAAAGATTTCGCCAATGATGTTATTGCTATCAATATATTCTGGGTTACTACCATATCCGCATATATCAGCTTCACTACCATCAGGTCTTATCAATTTAACACCGTATGAATATCTCTTAAGGTCTTTATCATAGCTACCATCTGTGAATGCAACAAGATACCCCTCGCTATTGTCTTTTGCTACTTGTTCTACCCAAACATCTTGGTCTTTTAGATATGCTTCAGCTTCTTCTCTTGCAGCAAAACTTTTAAACTCCGGACTAGAAAAGCCCTTTGTGGCAGCTTGACAATCAGTCCAGCTATCAAAAATTCCAGTTTGATGTCCTTTTTTTACTGCGTAAACTTTCACGCGCACTGCCTCCTTTTTAGATAGAATATTTAATTCTAAAGCATAATTTGTAATTTGTCAACACGAATTCATAGCAGCTCCATGTTGATATTGTGACTTTTCGGATCATCTCCGGTTTCCATTGACACGCTTTATGAGATGATATATATTACCGGTGCTAGAGAACTACAGATAGACGGTCAGCCCTCTATTTGAATATCATTATTCAAAAATAACCGCATCTTTTCAGGGACGTCGGTTATTTTTGTGCTCTAAATGTTTAGAATATACGTTTTTCCATTTAAACTTACTGTTCAGTCATCAGTTTCCTGCAGATGTCTGATGCAACATAATCATCATTCACGTGGGAAAACCATCCGAACCAGAAAGGCCTGTTCCTGAAAAAGATCCTTGTCTTTTCCAGCGCATCTTCATATTTGACTGTATTGCCGGACATCTCTACGATATCCGCCGCCATCTCACAGGCTCTTTTTTCTCTGTTCATCGTCGTTTCCTCCTTATGCCGGCATCTTGTATACGGTGGAGTTCTCCAGGCCGTAAACCTTCTTTGAAAGCTCTCCCGGCTCGATCGTTTCCAGGACCTCTTCCATCTGATACATCTTCGCGTCAAGGTTGTCGAGCATGTTCACAGCTACAGCTTCCGGTAATGCCGGAACCGTGCATGCTCCATATTCGCATTTCCCGTGGTGGCTTGCAATGATGTGCTTGAGCATCTCCACCATATTGCACTGGCATCCCATTTTTTCAGCGACCTCGTTGACCATCGTCACTCCCAGGATCGCGTGACCGAACAACCTGCCTTCAGGAGTATATTCCGTCTCTCCGAGCTCATCTGTCTCCATTTCCCTGAGCTTGCCGATATCATGCAGCGCCGCTCCGATCACCACAAGGCCGCTGTTGATGTCCGGGTAAACTGCTGCGATCTTCTCAGCCGCCACGGTCATGCGGTATGAATGATACAGGAGTCCGTATTTGCATGCGTGGTGGATGTATTTCGCCGCAGCTGAAGTCATGTATTCATTCTTGTATATATGGAGGATCTCGTCAGCGACCTCCCAGAGCTTGAACTCCTCTTCATTCTCCATGTTGACGTTGTTGGCCATCATGGTGATGATGCCTTCGAACATATCCTCAGGATTGCCCGGTGCCTTGCAGATGAAATCATCGACTGACACGTCCGGATCCTCGCTCGGATGGATCTCCTCAATATTGAAGTATGATCCTCTCCTTACGATCTCCGCTTCTGCCACTCTCCCCTGTCCGATGCCGGCAAGCTCCAGCTCTCCGCATGAAAAATCGAACATATTCGCCTGGATCGTGCTCTTTCCGTCGGAAAGCTTGAACTTCACATACTCGTTGCCGTTACGGGCAATGCAGCCCTCCATCGATGTGACAAGGACGGGCTGGGTGTACTTTGTTCCTTCCTTCATGTTATCAAATCTTGTGTACTCGCTGTTTAACATCTTTTTAATCCTCCTTTAATCCGTTATAAATCTTCATGATGAACTCTATCTTATCTTTCAGTTCTTCGGGAAACTCCTCCGGGCTGCCGACCGCATCAAGCGCTCTTATGATTTCCCGGCATTCCTCTCTCATCCCCCGGATCACCAGCGGGATCCTTGAAACCGTGATTTCCTTTCCGAGTGCCCTCTGTAAGCAGTACTCCTGCTTGAGCATCCCGCAGGCAGCCGTCTCATAATCAAGCTCCGTCTTTTCTCTGGGCGAAGCCTTAAAGATCAGCGTCCTGTCTGTCTTATGCACATGTGGTATGCTTCCGCATGTCCTTATTCCTCTACTGTGACTCATCCCTGCCTCCTATCCTTTCAATGCCATCATTTATCTGCGCGATAAGCGGAGTGAGTATCTCATATGCCCTGCGGCTGGGCTTCACCTTAACATCCTTCACCGAAAGGCATTCCGCCATGTATACAGGGATGGACATTACCTTTTCGGCCGCTCGGCGGCGGATCTCCTCATACTCCGCATTTGATACATCGAATCCTACGAAGATGTGTCTCCAGGACCCGTGTTTATCAACTGTCTTTTTTGTCATCCGGCTCCTCCTTTTCCGTCTGCTGATAATCCCTGCAGAGAAATCGCATCCTGATATTCTGTTTTAATCCCCGGAACGATCCCTCTTCTGCCTACGTTTCTCATCTCTGTTCTTATTCATTGCTTTTCTTCCCGACTGTCCCTTTCTGATGTCAGAAGGAGTTACATATTCGATCTTCTCCTGCATATACGGTTCCTCGCAGTTCAGTCTTTCAAGCAGATTGAAAACCGTCCGTTCCGCTCTGCCCTCGGCCTTCCTTTTATTCTCCCGGTACGCCTTTCTCTGTCTCTTTGTGTTTTTCGGCAGTGCCTTGTAGTCTGATGCCTTTTCACTTCTCCACATGTCATGCCTGATGATATATTTCACAAAATACAGAATTGACGTACTGCTTCCGGTATCTTTCTGCGGATGATATTTATGGATGATCCTGCCGTTTTCTTTTCTGCATTTTTCATAGGATTCCGTATTGCCATGCCAGAGAGTAAGCCTGCGTTTGCTGTTTCTTGTGATCTTCCATGTGTCGATCATCGTATCAACATACAGCACGCCGTCATAGTATGTAACCTTAACGCCCTTTCCTGAAACCGCCTTGTCAATCGCAGCCTTTTCTTTTCTGTATGCCTTTCCGACAGGTGAACAGCAGCTGCAGAATGTATAACCGGCGCTGCGGGCATCATCTTCATCAGAAAACCATACTCTGTATTCAGGTCTTATATTTCTGACATGCCCGCATGTATTGATATGGAACATTTTTCTTTTACCAGTATCTGATGCAACAAACATTGCACTCGGCTCCTTTCCTGTCTTCATTCATCACCTGTCTCGTCCATAAGTCCGTTCAGCTTTTCTGCCATGTTATTCCTGAGCTCCGGGAACATGTGCGCGTATCTGAACGTAATATAAATGCTCTCATGGCCGACCCTCTCTGCGATCGCCACCGGGCTGTATCCGAGGTTGATGAGAAGAGATACATGGCTGTGCCTGATGTCATGCACCCTGATCTTCTTGACGCCTGCCGCCTTGCTTGCGCGGGCCATCTCCCTGTACAGCCCGGACTTCGTCATGTTGAAGATCCTGTCCGTGTCCTTAAGGTCATAGATCATCTCCATGTATTCTTTGAGCTCCTCCAGCAGGTTATCCGGAATGGCGATCTTGCGGGAACCCTTGGCAGTTTTTGTCGGGCCTGTCATTTCGACTCCCCTGACCTTCTGATAGGTCTTATTGATCGTCATGACCTTATTGGTGAAATCGATATCCCGTTTTGTCAGAGCGAGCATCTCTCCCTCTCTGATTCCCATCCAGTAGAGAGTTTCGAATGCGTAGTAATATTCCGGATTCTTCATGGCCTCATTCGCAAACTTCCTGTACTCTTCCAGGGTCCAGAACTCTGTCTCGATATCCCTTTCACTGCCGATGTTTCCGGCGATCTTTGCGGGATTCTCCTTGAGCTGGTAGAACCTGACTGCAAAGTTTAGGATCGCGCTCAGCTGATTGTGGATCGTCTTGAGATAAGACTTGCTGTACTTTTCTCCGGTATTCGGATCTATCTTCTTCAGCAGTTCATTCTGCCATTTTATAATGTCCCTTGCCGAAATATCTCTAACCTTCATGTCTCCGAAATACGGAAGGATCTTATCCTCAAAGATGTAATCCTTCATGGACGCTGTGCTCTCACGGATCCTCGTGTAATGATCTTCCTTGTACACTTCATAAAATGCCTTCAGATCCATATCCGTTGTTCCGGATTTTTTCTGCTTGAATTCCGTTTCATATTGAACCGCCTCACGCTTGGTAGCAAATCCACGCTTTAATGCAGTCTTCTGCTTTCCCTGCCAGTCTTTATAATTAAATGATGCGTACCATGTTCCGCGTTTTGTATCTTTGTATGCCGGCATATTCTCACCTCCTCTTATGATGCCGCGCCGTAGATCTTTGACTCGAAATATCTGCGGCTGACCTTGCCTGAGACTGTGATGTAGCCCTGCGCGTGAAGCTCCTCATTGAGCTTTCTGATGATCTTGTACGCCATCGGTACGGAGATGCTCATGTAATCCGATACATCTGCTGCTGTTAAGAATCTTTTCTCTTCCATGTGTTCTATTCTCCTTTTTCTTTTTGGGAAAATAAAAATACCGTGCAGGGCTTTAGCTCAACACGGTATCATGGAATCGATATCAGTTAACAGAATCATCGCCACCGGCTTCTTGTTGCAACTATCTTCTTTTAAAGATATAATACTTGAAGCGGTGCGGAATTATTCCGTTGTGTCGGTGCTACTATCACCCTCACAGGTTCCTTGGGGTTGCCGCCCCTTGGAACTGCCGTATATTTTGTTTTCTTTATTTAGGTTACTTAAATTATACTTTATGCC
>JAGHSD010000139.1 GCA_018066045.1 Candidatus Darwinimomas equi
AAGGTGCAGCCATACATGGCACCTCCGAAAGAAGGGTCACCACAATTAATCATCTTATCAACGTTCTCGATGACAGAAGCACGAGGATGTAAGATATAGACCATCTGCTCATAATTATCTTTAAATATTTCTTGAAGGATGTTCATAAGACTATTATGAAGCAGTTAAAAGGAAAAGAAAACTCCCTTTACCCCTCAAGATTGAGGGGCAGGGGAGCTGAAGTGTCGAAGACACTTTTTTATGTAATCTGTGAACATAAGGATGTTCAGCATCAATAATTGATTCTCGGAAAGCGCCATTGCCTCATTCCTCCAACATTCCGGGTGACTTTTGTATCTTAGCATTTCATTCTACCATACTATTTTTTGCCTGCCAAGAATCGCTTCTTTTCTGTGACATAGCTATTTCTTCTGTAATGTCGTATAATTAACTGAAACTTGCGCACATCGCAGGCGAGATTCAGTAATATTCATTGATTTATAAGGAGGTCAATAAATGAAACGTTTCATATCTGCTCTTCTGGTAATGGCCTTTATGGTTACCATGGCTGTCCCTGCTTTCGCAAATGACGGCACTGCTACAATGTACACGACAACTACTGCTAACGCATATGCATCCCCGGACACAAACTCAAAGATTCTTGCTGTTTTCGGACCCGGCAAGGATGTAATCACATATCCTAATCTTCACAAGGACAGAAACGGCTTCACATATTGCTTTACAAATGAGACCGAATTCTGCTATATCCCGACAGCGAATCTGACATCTAATCCGGGTGCCGCTCCGTACACTCCTCCGGTAGAAATCGGTGTAGACAGAGTTGTATGCGGAACTACGAATTACCTTGCTCTTCGCAGCGCACCAAGCCGTCAGGCAAGCACTGAGATCGGAAAGCTTTATAACGGCGATATGTTCTTCGTAAAGGAATTTCGTCAGGACGGATTTGCATACGGCAGGACACGTAAAGGACAGTATGGATATGTAGTATCAGATTATCTTGAGGTTCCGGGTGCAGCAGCTACAAGTACTACATACTATGCAGGACATGACTGGTCAGCAGTCTATGACTATGAGTATTACAAGAAAAACAATCCTGACGTTGTTGCCGCTTGCGGAACAAATCCACAGGCCCTTATTGCCCACTTTGTAAACAACGGTATTTATGAAGGAAGACAGGGTCGTGCCGACTGGAATGTATACACATATATGAGCCAGCATCCTGATCTCGTAAGAGTATATGGAAACGATCTTTCAGCATACTACATGATTGCCTGCGGTCTCAGACCATAATACATTTTATGACAATGGTATGACAAGAGGACGTTTTGTTTGTCACAATATATAATTTTGACAAACAAAACGTCCTGCCTGTCAAAAAACAACTCAATCTCATTCTGAAGAAACATAGAAAAGATTATGATTGATCAGGCAATTTCCCTGCTGCCGGCATTATGCGCAATAGTGCTGGTACTTATAACTAAAGAAACCTATCTCTCTCTGATCATCGGAATTATGATCGGCGGGCTTCTTTATGCCTCCGGCAATCCGGTACTCGCAGCGAAAACAATCGTGTTCGAAGAAAACAGCGGACTGATTGCCAACATATCCTCAACGACCCACATCTGCATAATGGTATTCGTCGCAGTTCTCGGAATGATCGTAATGCTGATTCGCGAATCCGGCGGTGCGGCAGCATTTGCCTCATATGTTTCAAAGCATATAAAGACATCTACCGGGGCAAAACTGGCTGCATTTTTCATTGGACTTCTCATCTTCGTAGACGACGGATTTAATTGCCTTGCTGTAGGTACGGCCATGCGCCCGGTAGCCGATAAATTCAAGGTTTCCCGTGCGAAGCTGGCATACATCATAGATTCGACGGCAGCACCGGTGTGCATCATTGCGCCCGTGTCGAGCTGGGCGGCTGCGGTTTCATATTCCCTGCCGCAGGATTCGGAAATCAACGGTTTCAGCCTGTTTCTGAAGACCATCCCATACAACTTTTACGCCATTGGAACATTGTTTCTTGTTCTTGTTGTAATCCTTTCAAATCGCGATTTTCGTCCGATGAAAGACTACGAAGAGCATCCGGAAACCAATTCAGATATAGATGGTCAGATACTGTCGGAATCCGGAAAAACCGGCAAACCATCGGACATGATAGTGCCGATGCTGTTCCTTGTTGCAGCATGTATTACCGCAATGTTCATCACAGGCGGAGGCCTTGACGGTGCCTCGATTAAAGACGCATTTGCAAATACAGACGGAGCAAAATCCCTGGTCTCGGGAGGACTTGTTACACTTTGCTTTATGTTTGTATTTTACATTGCAAGAAGGACACTGACCGTTCATGAATTCATGGAATGCATACCGAAGGGCTGGGCGGCATTCGTGGCACCGATGATAATACTTATCCTTGCGTGGACGCTGTCCGGAATTACGGAGCTTCTTGGAGCAAGCAGTTATATTCAGACGATAATGAATATGTCAGCCGGATTTGTGAAAATGCTGGTGCCCGCGATAGTATTTGTTCTTGCCGCATTTCTGTCATTTTCAACAGGTACGAGCTGGGGAACTTTTTCAATTATGATTCCCATCATATGCAGCATATTTGCTCCCGATGCGGAACTTCTTGTGATTACAGTTTCAGCATGCCTGTCGGGAAGCGTCTTCGGCGATCATTGCTCACCGATAAGCGATACAACGATAATGAGCTCCGCAGGAGCAGGAGTAGAACATGCAGTTCATGTAAAGACTCAGCTCCCATATGCGCTCCTTACGGCCATTGCAGCATCCATAGGCTACGTATTTGCAGGAATAATCGGCTATTACACTGACAGCAAACTTGCATTGCTCGGTCTGCCGCTTACATTATTCAGCATGTTTTGTGTTACAATGCTGGTGAGAGACCATTCACCTCAAAAACAGGGATGAGTCACTTTCAATAATATATGTAAACATAATCATTACAAGCTGTCTGTCAGGGAAGGGATAATAGTTGTGAAACATTATTTTGATTTTGATATTCGTATGAATAATGCCGCCGTCTCATTTGGTGCATTTGACGGAGTCCATGCAGGGCACAGGTCCGTTATTGAGAAACTGATATCTCATGAATGTTCTGCTGTAATCAGCTTTGTGACGGAAGAGGAAGTCATATACACGGAGACTGAAAAAGAATACCTTCTGGACAGACTCGGTGTAAAAAACATGATTTCGGTGCCGGCAAAGAAATACATGACACTGCCAATGGATGAATTTGTCGGGAAGTATCTGGTTCAGAAATTAGGAGTCGGAACGGTAGTTGTCGGTGAGAATTATGAAAAACTGACAGAACTGAAAGCGGCCTGTAAAAAAAACAATATTACGATGGAAACTGCTGCAGAGATTTCTGACGGAGGAGAGTCTGTTACCGCAGATATGCTGCAGAGAATAATTAAGGACGGTGATATGGACAGAGCTTTCAGACTTATGGGAGGAAGTTATGTGATTGCCGGACCTGTTGTTCACGGAAAAGGAGCAGGCAGACAGCATGGAATGCCAACCGCAAATTTAGGGTATGCCCGCAACAAAATCTGGCCGAAAAACGGAGTATACGGAACTGCTGTCAGGGTTAAAGACAGCAATCGCATGGGAGTGACTAATATAGGTCTGAGACCTTCCGATGACAATCTGACGGTTCCGACATGCGAAACTTATATTCTGGATTTTGACGGCTGTATCTATGATACAAATATTGTTCTTGAAGCTTTTACATATGTAAGACCGGTCATCAGGTTTTCAAATCTTGATGAGGTAAAAGAACAGATAGATAAGGATATAGAGTGGATTAAGAAAAAGATGCCGGATGCAGAGATATTTGCGTAGGGACTGTCACTTTATGATATACTCTGAACAGACTGAAAATGTTCCGTGAATAGTTACAGGAGGAGACAATATGAAAATCAATACAATTTGCGTACAGGGCGGCTATACACCGGGAAACGGAGAACCGAGACAGATTCCGATTATCCAAAGCACGACATTTAAGTATGATACGAGTGAGGATATGGGAAAGCTTTTCGATCTTGAAGCAGAAGGATATTTTTATACCAGACTTCAGAATCCTACAAATGATATGGTTGCAAATAAAATTGCACAGTTGGAGGGCGGCACGGCAGGCATGCTGACAAGCAGCGGACAGGCAGCTAATTTCTTCGCATTGTTCAATATATGTAGCTGCGGTGACCATATAGTTTCTTCAGGAAGCATATACGGAGGAACTTTCAATCTTATTTCTGTTACTATGGCCAAGATGGGAATAGAGGTTACTTTTGTAGAACCTGACTGTTCAGAAGAAGAGCTGAACAGCGCATTCAGGCCAAATACCAAGGCAGTATTCGGTGAAACGATAGCTAATCCTGCACTGACAGTTCTGGATATAGAAAAATTTGCAAAAGCAGCACATTCGCACGGAGTACCGCTGATCGTAGATAATACTTTTGCAACTCCGGTCAACTGCAGACCGATTGAATGGGGAGCAGATATAGTTACACATTCAACCACCAAATATATGGACGGTCACGGTGCAACTGTCGGTGGTGCTATTGTTGACAGCGGAAAATTCGACTGGATGGCACATGCTGACAAATTTCCGGGACTTTGTACCCCTGACGAGAGTTACCATGGTATCACATATGCCGAGAAGTTTGGCAAAGAGGGAGCATTTATCACAAAATGCACGTCGCAGCTTATGCGTGATTTTGGTTCGATTCAAAGCCCTCAGAATGCATTTTATATTAATCTCGGACTGGAGAGCCTGCATGTACGTGTGAAGAGACATTGTGAAAATGCCCAGGCTGTTGCAGAGTATCTGTCAGGACATGAGAAGGTAGCTTATGTTATATACAGCGGCCTCCCCGGAGACAAGTATTACGATGCTGCCAGAAAATATCTTCCGAACGGAATCTGCGGAGTTGTATCCTTCGGACTTAAGGGCGGAAGAGAAGCAGCCAGTATCTTTATGAGAAGTCTTAAGCTTGCGGCTATTGAAACTCATGTTGCGGATGCAAGAACCTGCTGCCTGAATCCGGCAAGTTCAACACACAGGCAGATGAATGATGAGCAGCTTAAAGCAGCCGGTGTTCCGGCAGAACTGGTTCGCCTCAGCTGCGGAATAGAAGATAAAGATGATCTGATAGCCGATCTGGCACAGGCACTTGAAAAATGTTGAAACGGACGGAATAAAAAATGCCATTAATTATACCTAAAGAATTACCTGCATTCCAGGCATTATCTGATGAAAATATATTTGTAATGCACAGGGAGCGTGCGCAGGGACAGAATATCAGACCGCTGAGAATACTGATATTGAATCTTATGCCCACAAAGATTATTACGGAGACACAGATCGCAAGGCTGCTTGCCAACGGACCGCTTCAGGTTCAGCTGACATTGCTCAAGACAATAACTCATGACGCGACACATGTTTCGGAAACCCATATGACTGAATTCTACCGGTCATTTGATGAGGTGAGAGATGAACGTTTTGACGGGATGATCATTACGGGAGCACCTATCGAAACTATTCCTTTTGAAGAGGTTGATTATTGGGATGAGCTGTGTGAGATCATGAACTGGACCAAGAGTCATGTTTATTCAACTCTTCATGTGTGCTGGGGAGCACAGGCAGGACTTTATTATCACTACGGTATACGTAAGAAGATGCTTGACAGTAAGATGTTCGGAGTATATGAACACAGGGTCAGACGCGTCAGCAATCCGTTACTGAGGGGCTTTGATGAGGTATTCTATGCGCCGCATTCGAGACATACGGAGATAGTAAAGGAAGATGTGAATAACTGCAGCGCGCTTCGTGTTCTTGCCGATTCCAGAGAAGCGGGATATTTTCTTTTAGGGACAGACAGCGGAAGACAGATTTTTGTTATGGGACACCCGGAATATGACAGAGATACTCTGGACAAAGAATATAAGCGGGATCCGAGCAAGGGACTTGATATCGCCATTCCGGTAAATTATTATGAGGATGACGATCCGAATAAGGAACCGATATTCAGGTGGAGAGCCCATGCTCATCTGCTTTATCACAATTGGATGAATTATTATGTTTATCAGGATACACCGTACGATCTTGATGAGCTTGAGGAAATCAAATAACAGTCATAATTCAGAAATAATGAAACACATTCCGGATGTCGCAGCAGATGTCCGGAATGTGTTTTTAATTCCCGGATTTATTTATCCTGCATTTTTCTGTCAAAGTCTTTTTTTGCTTCTTCAATCACATCTTCATAACCGGTGAGTGCCGCGAAAGGTGCAAACTGTGCTGCGCGGTCGCGAAGGGTCATATGCGGATGAGATGTTGATACATGATGAGGAAGGTTTATTATATCTTCGTATTTGTTTTTCATGCTTTGTGCCCTCCTACCTGATTATTCCGCTTTATTGTTGTTCCGCCTTCCGAGAAATTCATGCCTTTGAGAATAGCATTTTTACCGTATCGCTCTTTTATGGAAAGCACGGCTTCCTGAACACGGCGTTCCTTAAGTTCTTTCTCGGACTGTTGGTCCCTGACTTTTTCATCCGTCTCATAATCAGTAAACAGATTAAGCTGTTCGCATACCGGAATATCTTCGAACAGCGGCTCATATGAGATGTTTGCGGCTACTACATAAACCCTGCGGATAAGAAGATTCTTATCCGTTATTCTTTCATAAAGTTCAGTTACCGCTTTCATAATAACTTCGGTTGACGAAGTAAAAGACGGAAGGTTTATGGTTCCGTGAGCGGGTTTCGGAACAGACCTTCCGTAGTGGTCAGTACTGACTGGACCGTGATAACGGTTCCTTATCCCGGGATCAGTGAGACATGAAACATCGTATCCGACCGTAAGAACCATCTGGTTGGTCAGCAGCCTTTTTTCTACCAAATCCAGGACCAGAAGATCAGTCATCTCCCTTACTATCAGTCTTCCCTTTTCATAGTTATACGGTTCTGATAAAACCTGACCGGTACTCAAACTGCTTGATTCGGGACGATAGTTTTTGATATCCCTGATGCGGCATGGTTCCCAGCCCCATGCGTGATCTATGAGAAGTTCTGCGTTTACGCCGAACATTTTATATAACAGATCCTCATTATAGTAGTCTCCGGGTTTTCCAAGAGAGCAGCGGGCAACATCACCCATAGTATATAATCCCTTTTCCGCCAGCCTTCCGGCGTACCCGCGGCCTATCCTCCAGAAATCGGTTATGGGAGTATAGTCCCACAGAAGTCTTCGGTAAGACATCTCATCTAATTCCGCAATACGGACACCGTTTTCATCCGGAGTAATGTGCTTGGCAACTATATCCATGGCAATTTTACAGAGATACATATTTGTACCTATTCCTGCGGTCGCGGTGATTCCGGTCTGTTCGAGAACATCATTAATTATGGTCATGGTGAGTTCACGTGCAGTCATCTTATATGTCCGCAGATAATCAGTTACATCAAGGAAGACTTCATCGACGGAATAAATGTGCATATCTTCCGCCGATACATATTTGAGATATATGTCGTATATGGCAGCACTGCATTCCATATAGGCAGCCATCCTGGGAGGCGCCGTGATGTATTCCAGCCTGCAGGAGGGATTTTTGTTTATTTCCGTATCATCATAAGACGAGGATGTAAACCGGTGTCCGGGTGCTTTGCGCAGTCGCAGGGCATTTACTTCCTTGACACGTTCAACCACTTCGAAAAGTCGTGCGCGCCCGGAAATGCCATAGGCTTTAAGCGAAGGGGACACTGCGAGGCAAATGGTCTTTTCTGTACGGTCCGGGTCAGCAACCACAAGGTTGGTTTTCAGGGGATCAAGGCCTCTTTCCACGCATTCTACGGAAGCGTAGAAAGATTTCAGATCTATTGCTATGTAGGTTCGCTGATCCATTTCCGTGCGAAACTCCTTTCTTTCGTTTTTGATACATTGATTATTTTATCATAAAACAAACAGACGTTCTATATAAAATGCGGAAGTTATGTTATACTGTTTAGACAATATGTTGTACCGGAGGAGAGTATTATGATGGATTTAGGTGCATTGATGAAAATAAAAACAGCATGGGATAAATTTACAAGAAATCATCCTAAGTTCCCCGGATTTTTAAATGCAGTCAGAGCACAGGGAATTAAAGAGGGTGCGATACTGGAAATCAGAGTCACAAATCCCGGCGAAGAGACACTTATGGGAAACATTAAAGTAACTGCCGAAGATCTGGAACTGCTCAACACACTTATGTAATGAGCGAAAACATTCAATTGTTTGATCAGGAGGGAATATGAACAGCATCGAAAGATTTTATGCAACTATCGAAAGAAAACCGGTGGATCGTCCGGCATGCTGGATGGGTGATCCGACACCGGAAGAGGCAGATAAGCTCGTTAAGTTCTATGGCGTAAAAGATGTTTCCGAGTTGAAGAAAGTATGCGGAGATGATTTTTATGCCGTTGAGATACCGTATCATTCAGAGACATGCAATGCCATATTTGCAGCTTTTGACTGGTATATGGGAGGAACAAATGTTGATGTCGAGCACCGTACTCTGACAGCAAAGGGATGCTTTGCAGACTGTGAGGATGTTGACGATGCAGAAGCACTGAACTTTCCGTGGCCGGATCCGGCGAAGTATATTGATCCGGAACTGTGCAGAAAGTTAGTGGATGAGGCTCCTGAAGATAAAGTGGTTTTAGGCATGCTGTGGGGAGCACATTTCCAGGACACGTGCGCGGCATTCGGTATGGAGACGGCACTTATGAATATGATAGCCGAGCCGGATCTTTATCATTATGTAGATGATCATGTTGTAGACTTCTATTGCAGGGCTTTGAAAATATTCCTGGACGCAGTCAAAGGAAAAGTCCATGCAATTCTTATCGGAGATGATATGGGAAGTCAGAGAGCGCTTATGATCAGTCCGGATCAGGTGAGAGAATTCGTGATGCCGGGAGCGAAGAAACTGATAGATATCGCACACAGCTACGGAGTAAAGGTAATATATCATTCGTGCGGATCAATATACGAAGCCATTCCGGATATTATCGAAGCGGGAGCGGATGCCATACATCCTATTCAGGCGAAGGCGGCCAATATGGAGCCGGAGAGACTGAAAAAGGAATTCGGAGATAAAGTAAGTTTCTGCGGAGGCGTGGATACGCAGGATCTTCTGCCGAACGGTACGCCGGAGGACGTAAGAGCAAAAGTCATGGAACTCAGAGAAATATTCCCGACAGGCCTTATCATCTCACCGAGCCATGAGGCCCTGCAGGTGGATGTTCCGGAAGAGAATGTAAAGGCACTGTTTGATGCGGCAGCAGAATTGAATTGATATTAATAGCGGGAGGTGACTGTATGAAACTCAGATTCGGACAGTTCAGTCGTGCGGAAGACGGACTTGAAGCATATAAAAAATGGCATTCTAATCCGATGCCGGGTGTAAATGAAATGATAAAAGAATGCGGTATCAGTAATTACACGATTTATAATTTAGGAGATAAACTGTTTGCCTATTTCGAGTGGGAGGGTGATGATTTCGAGGCAGACATGGCAAAAATGGCAGCTGACCCGAACACCCAGGCATGGTGGGATACGGTAAAGCCGCTTATGTGTCCGCCCGAGGGTCTTCCCGCAGGAGAATGCTGGGCTGACATGAAAGAAATATATCATTTGGATTAAAAGGCATTGTTCACAAAAATGCGAGCAAAGTTTAAGCATTTTAACCAAAAAAAGCGTTCGGGTTGAATTAACCGGGTTAAAATGCTAAAATTATTTTGCCGTATTTCGGCAAATTGTATGGTCAATACACGCAGAAGCGTTTATTGAATAAAAAAATTTGGAGGAAACTAAACTATGAAGAAGATTTTTGCAATCGTTCTGGCTGCAACAATGGTTCTTTCACTCGCAGCATGCGGTGGACAGCAGGCAGCAGCTCCGGCAGCAGCTCCGGCAGCAGAGGCAAAAGAAGAGGCAGCTCCGGCAGCTGAGGCAGCAGCTCCGGCAGCAGAGGAAGCAGGAAATGATGTTCCGGTTATCGCTTATGTTCCGAAGGTTATGGGACAGGCTTGGTGGGATTACGTTCAGAAGGGCGTAGAGCAGTGGGCAGCAGATACAGGTATGGACGTTATCTACAAGGGACCGACAGAGGTTGACGCAGCTGCACAGGTTCAGATCATGACAGACCTTGTAAACCAGGGCATCGATATTCTTTGCTTCTCACCTAACGATCCTGACGCTTGCGAAGCTATCTGCAAGGAAGCTATGGACAAGGGAATCAAGGTTGTCTGCACAGAGGCTTCAGGTATGACCAACATCGACTACGATGTTGAGGCATTTGATGAGGCTGGTATGGGCGGATTCCTTATGAAGAATCTTGCTGAGATGATGGGCGAAGAAGGACAGTACATCACAATGGTTGGTTCAATGACAATGGAGTCACATAACAACTGGGCTGATGCAGCTGTTGCTTATCAGGAAGCAAACTATCCGAAGATGGAACTTGTTCCGGACGCAAGAGTTGAGAACAAGTCAGATGCTGAGATCGCTGCTAACCTTGTTAAAGAGTTAAAGCAGAAGTATCCGGACCTTAAGGGTATCCTTGGAACATCATCATTCGACGCTCCCGGATGTGCTCGTGCAATCGAAGAGCTCGGACTTACAGGCAAGATGTTTGCTATTTCTGTAGCTATGCCTTCAGAGACAGCTGACTACCTCAAAGAGGGTACACTTCAGTGTGTAGCACTTTGGGATCCGGCAGTTACAGCACATGTACAGCTTAACACAGCAGTTAAGATGTTCAACGGCGAAGATATCGTTGAAGGTATGGACCTTGGC
>JAGHSD010000118.1 GCA_018066045.1 Candidatus Darwinimomas equi
CCCCAGTACTGTGCCGAAAGAACCGACATTCCGCTCGATACTCCGAACACTGCAAGACATATGACAAAGAATACTTTTGCAGCAAGTCCGACTCCGCCGATTTCAATCTCTCCGAGACTGCCGATCATGATATTATCTACCAGATTGGTCAGCATCGAAAGCATCTGCTGTATGGTGACCGGTAAAACTATCAGCCATGTCCTCTTCAGAAAATCGCGATCATTAAACAAGCCTTTTAAAAAATCAGTCAATCACAATTCCTCCGGACTATTATTTTTTCTCACTTTCATAATTCAGTTTGTATGACAGCTTCATAAGAGATTCTGAAAGATGAACATTTTCAACAATTACGTCATCCGGTACATCAAGATCAAGATGCGAGAAATTCCATATCGCTTTTATTCCCGCAGCCGTAAGACGTTTTGCAACTTCACCGGAATGTGTCTTGGGAATACATATAGCTGCTATCTTTACATCATTTTCTTTAAGATAATCCTCAAGTTTTGAAAGAGGATATACCGGTGCACTGTTTACCGAATATCCTGCCAGATCGGGATTAATATCAAAAAGCGCTTTGATCACAAATCCGCGTTTTCCGTAATTGGTATAGTTCGCTATCGCCTGACCAAGGTGTCCGGCTCCTATTACTATCATATTCTGGGTAAGACCGATTCCGAGTATCTTACCTATCTCATCATAGAGATTCGCGACATTATAGCCATAGCCCTGCTGTCCGAACCCGCCGAAATTATTCAGGTCCTGACGAATCTGCGAAGCGGTTACTTTCATTCTTCCACTGAGTTCTCTTGATGAAATTCTGTCTATTCCTTCTTCAAGAAGCTCACCGAGATACCGATAATATCTGGGCAGTCTGGTAATGACCGCTCCCGAAATCTTTTCAGCCATAATCCCTCCATATTGTTAAAAATTTTACAAAAATTATAGCTGTATGGAGAAAAAATGTCAATATTCCGCGATATTCAGCATATGTTTGTTATGTATTTAACTATTTTTTTCGATAATTCATATAATTGTCAATGTGGTTTATTTCATCTCTGAATAAGGAAGACCCTTTCAGACCGTGTGTGTACCATGCAAGATGTTTTCTCATTTCCCTTACTGCCATGTACTCCCCGTTATAATCACGCTGAAGCTGCAGATGTCTGAGCATAGTATTCATAAGCTCTTCTTTTTCGGGCTTATATCCTGCAAACACCCAGGGGTTTCCGAGTGCCGCCCTGGCAATCATAACACCGTCGCAGCCCGTTTCGGAAACCATCCTTTCCGCTGCCTCTATCGAATCCGCGTCTCCGTTTCCGATTACGGGAATGCTGACTGCCTCTTTGACTTTTCTTATTATTTCCCAGTCAGCCTTTCCGTGGTAATACTGCTCTCTGGTTCTTCCGTGAACGATGACCGCTGCGGCACCTGAGTCCTCCATGCGTTTTGCGAATTCCACGGCATTGACTTCATTTTCCGAAAAACCTTTTCTGAACTTGACGGTAACCGGCTTCTTCATAACCTGTGTCATGTCGGATATTATCTTTCCGGCAAGTTCCGGATTTCTCATCAGCGAAGACCCTTCTCCGTTATTCACTATCTTCGGCACCGGGCATCCCATGTTAAAATTCACACTGCACCACGGCCCGTCCTCCACACGTCTTCCTATCTCCGCACATATGTCGGGGTCATTTCCGAAAAGCTGTATTGCCAGCGGGAGTTCATGTTCATCATATCTCATCAGATCAGCGGTATTGCGATTGTTATACAGTATGGCTTTTGCGCTTATCATCTCCGTGCAGACCTCATCTGCACCCTTTTCTCTGCATAACAAACGGAATGGCAGGTCAGTAATGCCTGCCATTGGTCCGAGATATAATTTTATTCCTGATCCCGTCATTTCCCGTTAATTACCTTATTAAATAATTCCAGCTGACCGAAAAGTTCTTCTTTCTCTTTCTGCAGCCTGCTTATCTGTATTCCGCTTTCTATTTCATCATAATAATAATCACTGTCATCAACCTGAACCGTAAGTTTCAGCTGACCGTCCTTATCAAACTCAACAAGCAGCGTGCCGCCGACATTTTCCGTAAACGTTACGCACATTATCTGAAGTTCCCGCTTTATCTGTTCAGGCAGTCTGTCATATTCATTATTGAAATAGTATTTCTGTTCGTAGGAGTTTGCTCCGCAGAGCACTGTATTTTCACTCATGTCCTTACCAATTTTCTCGGATTAAGATACTCTGCATCTTCCATTACCTGCCTGGAGGCATTGACAGTTTCTATATCTATTCCAAGAGGAAGACTTCCCTGCAGCACTACGACTTTATTAAGTTCTCCCCTGTCGATAAGTTCTATTGCCATCTCACCGAAGATACTGGCTGCAACCCTGTCACGGCATGTAGGAGATCCTCCTCTCTGCAGATATCCGAGTATGGTTGCTCTGGTCTCTATTCTTGTAACGGTTTCGATCCTCTTTGCCAGCTCCTCACTGTGTCCTATACTCTCTGCATTGACGATGATATGATGTCTCTTTCCGAGTGCACGGTTCTCAACGATATGGTCAATGATAACCTGCTCATTTCCGTCATATGTCTCAGCACACAGAACATCCTCTGCACCGCCTGCAAGGCCGACCCATAATGCTATATATCCTGCACCGCGTCCCATTACTTCGATAATACTAACTCTTTCATGGGATGCGGAAGTGTCTCTGATTTTATCAAGTGCATCAAGTGCCGTGTTTACAGCCGTATCAAAACCAATAGTATACTCTGTATGCGCAACATCCATATCAATGGTTGCCGGGATTCCTACTACCGGGATGCCTCTTTTCATGATGGATGCTGCACCCTTGAGACTTCCGTCACCTCCGATTGCCACAAGACAGTCAATTCCGTGCTTCTTAAGAATATATGCGGCTCTGTCCTGACCTTCGGGAGTCATCATGCTCTTGGAACGTGCTGTACCAAGAACCGTACCCCCTCTGTGGATAATGTCAGATACACTCTTTGAATCCATGTCTTCAATTTCTTCTTTGAGAAGTCCGTGATATCCGCGTCTGATTCCTTTTACTGCATATCCGTGCGTGATTGCAGTTCTTGTTACGGCTCTGATAGCCGCGTTCATACCGGGCGCATCTCCTCCGCTTGTAAGAATTCCTATAGTTTTGATATTCTCGTTCATTCCATACCTCTTATTTTTTTACTACATTCGACTCTCCGCAATGCTCTGAAAGCCGTCTCATAAGATCATCATCTGCATTCACAGTCATATTCTTTCCGAGCCGTTTCATCTGTTTTGTTGCGGCAATGTATATTATAACATTATCACTTCCGTCGCTTTCACTCAATATCTGCATAAGGTTTTTTTCGTCTTTTGCCCAGGATTCCACAGTGTCATATCTTATCCAGACATCATGACTTATTCCGGAAAATTCACGGACATTCTCGCAGATAAGCTTTCCTGCCTCGTCATCACCTGCCGAACATCTTCCGGTAATATATACCTTCCTGTCCTGCTCAAGTTTCTCCCTGAACTTCATATAATCATTCGGAAAAACGATAACTTCCACGCTGCCGCACAGGTCCTCCAGAGTGATAAATGCCATTATCTTTCCGGTTTTTGTGGACTTTACGGTCTTTCCCGTTATCATTCCGCCTATGGTATATTTCTGTCCGTCTTCAGCAGCTGCATTTCCCGTTTCTTCATCGGGAACAAAATCAGTGGTTTTTGCAGTAACTGTTTTCTCCCAGACTTCTCTGTATTCGTCCAGAGGATGTCCGCTCAGATAAATACCCAAAACATCTTTTTCAGCCTGCAGAAGTTCCTGTCTGTCATACTCACCTATCTCCGGAAGCTTCATCCGGAAGCTTTCCCTTGCCTTGTCATCTCCGAAATCGAAGAGCGACATCTGACCTGACTGAGAATCCTTTGCGGCTTTTGCTTTTGCATCCATCATATCCGGTGCTATTATCACCTTCTGTCTCCGGTTTCCCGGGAGTGAATCAAGCGCTCCGGCACGAATGAAACTCTCCATGCTTCTCCTGTTGATTTCCCGTCCGGTCATACGCTCCACGAAATTATCCATGGAATCATACAGACCGTTCTTTTCTCTTTCTTCAACTATCAGATCGGCAACTGCGGTTCCTATTCCCTTGATGGCCGACAGTCCGAAACGTATTCCGTTTCCGGAAACCGAGAATCCTCCGTATCCCTCATTAATATCCGGAGAGAGAATATCTATTCCCATCTGCTTGCAGGTAAGAATATAATTTGAAACTTTCTCGGTAACGTCCATGACGGATGTCATAAGCGCTGCCATGAATTCCTTCGGATAATAATATTTCAGATATGCCGTCTGATACGCAACATACGCATAGCATGCAGCATGCGACTTGTTGAATGCATACGAAGCGAAATCAGTCATATCATCAAAAATCTTGTTTGCCGTCTTCTCGTCTATTCCGTTTGCTATGCATCCGCATACTCCCTCATCCGGATTTCCGTATACGAAATTGTTTCTTTCCTTTGCCATAACCTCAGCTTTTTTCTTGCTCATGGCACGGCGCACCAAATCGGCTCTTCCCAGCGAGTATCCCGCAAGGTCCTGAACTATCTGCATAACCTGTTCCTGATAAACTATGCATCCGTAGGTAGGCGCAAGAATATGTTCAAGCTGCGGTGTATCGTATTCAATTCTGTTTCCGGCTTCTCCTCCGCTCTCGCTGATTTCCTTTCCTCTTATATACTTCGGAATGAAATCCATCGGGCCCGGACGGTAAAGAGCTATTCCGGCTATGACATCCTCAAGATTATGCGGCTTAAGTTCCTTCATAAAACTTGTCATTCCCGCAGATTCAAGCTGGAATACACCTTCGGTCTTTCCGGCACTGATCATGTCATAGACATTCTTATCTTCATAATCTATCTTCAGCATATCCAGCCTGATACCGTGAGTCTTTTCTATCTGGTCGCAGGCATCCCGGATTACCGTCAGTGTACGAAGTCCCAGGAAATCCATCTTCAGAAGTCCCAGTTCCTCAAGCTGTCCCATGGTATACTGCGTGGTCACTGACCCGTCATTGGCCTTTGCAAGCGGTACATACTCATCTACCGATTTTCTGGATATTACGACTCCTGCCGCATGCATTGATGAATGCCTGGGGAGTCCTTCAAGTCTTAAGCTGGTATCTATAATACGTTTTACTTCATCGTCCGTATCATATGCTGCCTTCAGTTCACTGCCCGGTCTGTCAAGTGCATCCTGCAGAGTTATTCCGAGATCTTTCGGAATCATCTTGGCAATCGCATCGCATTTTGCATAAGGAATATTAAGTGCCCGTCCGACATCACGTACCACTCCCTTTGCCTGGAGCGTTCCGAATGTTATGATCTGAACCACTCTGTCTGTTCCGTATTTTCTTACCACGTAATCAATTACATCCTGTCTGTGAACGAAGCAGAAATCCACGTCTATATCAGGCATGGACACTCTCTCCGGGTTCAGAAATCTTTCAAACAGGAGCTGATATCTTATCGGATCTATATCCGTTATTCCCATGCAGTACGAAACTATGCTTCCTGCCGCAGAGCCTCTTCCCGGTCCTACCGGTATACCATGGCTCTTTGCAAAATTTATATAATCCCAGACGATAAGAAAATAGTCAACATAGCCCATCTTCTTTATTACGCCCAGCTCGTATTCAAGTTTCTTCCGAAGCGCATCATCAGCATCCGGATATCGCCTCTTCATTCCGTCCTCGCACAGACTCCTGAGATAATCAAATGCATCTGCATACCCCTCCGGTACATCGTATTCCGGAAGCTTCGTAACACCGAATTCTATCTCAACATTGCAGCGATCGGCAATCTTATGTGTGTTCTCTATTGCCTGTTCCGCATAAGGGAACAGCTCCAGCATCTCCTCTTCGGATTTTAGATAGAACTGTCCACCCTCATATCTCATGCGGTCTTCATCATCAACCGTCTTCTGTGTCTGTATGCACAGGAGGATATCATGCGCTGCGGCATCCTCTGCATTAACGTAATGCACATCATTGGTGGCAACCAATTCTATTCCTGTTTCCGCACTCATTTTCACAAGGCTCTGATTAACAAGCTTCTGGCCCTGGATTCCATGATCCTGAAGTTCCAGGAAATAATTACCTTTTCCGAAAATGCTCTCGTACTCCAGCGCTTTTTCCTTAGCGGCGTCATAACTGCCGCGTAATATCAGCTTCTGTACTTCGCCTGCAAGACATGCGCTTAATGCTATGATTCCCTCGTGATACTCTCTGAGTACTTCCTTGTCGACCCTCGGTTTGTAGTAAAAGCCGTCAATATAACCTTTGGATACGATCTTCATCAGATTGAAGTATCCTGTCTCGTTTTCCGCTAAAAGCACCAGATGAAAATATCTGTCTTCATTCTCACCCCGTCCTGCTTCTCTGTCGAATCTTGACTCCGGAGCCACATAGACTTCACATCCTATTATCGGCTTCACGCCCATGCTGAGTGCTTTTTTGTAAAACTCTATCACTCCGAACATCGCACCGTGATCGGTTATTGCAAGCGAATCCATCCCCAGCATCTTTGCACGGGACAGCATCTCTCCTATCTTGCCTGAGCCGTCAAGAAGCGAATATTCGGTATGAACATGTAAATGTGTAAAAGCCATGTGATCAATTATACCCCTGTTATACGAAAAAGGTGCGGCAGTTCGTGCTGCCGCATCATATTGTTTTCTGCTTATTGTGTGAGGAATCTTTCTAAATCCGCTATAGCCTCTTCTGCATCCTCGCCATCTGCCGTGACAACAAGGCTCTGGCCTTTCTCAAGCGGTATCGTCATAACCCCCATGATACTTTTGGCATTAACCTGCCTTGTTCCGAATCCGATGCGAATGGAACTCCTGAACTTGCCGGCTCTCTGTACCACAAGAGCAGCAACCGATACATCACTGTCCGGTACATAACTTACAATAATTTCCTTACTGAGCATTGACTTTCCCCTCTTTCATCCGAAGCTGTCCGGCTATTTCAGACAGCCTTCTAAGTCTATGATTAACTCCGCTTTTACCCAAAGGTGTACTGAGATATTGTCCCAGTTCCGTTAAAGACGCTTCCGGATACTTCAGCCTGACTTCCGCCATCTCTGCAAGTCCGTCAGGAAGCTCTCTGAATCCTATCCTGTCGCGTATCAGCTCAATATCATCCATCTGTCTTTTAGATGCGGTTACCGTTTTTCCGATATTGGCAGTCTCACAGTTCGTACGTCTGTTGACCGAGTTGCGGACGCTTTTCATTATACGGACATTTTCCAGTTCCATATATGAAAGCGATGCCTCCATGATTCCCAGCATATCAACTATCTGGTCACTGCCCTTCAGATAAGTCACATATGACTTTCCTCTGACAACTATCTTTGCATCCATCCCGTCAAACTGATTGATCAAATCACGCAGAAACTCCGCTTTCAGTTTCGTCTGACAGATCAGTTCAAAATGATATGATTTTTCGGGATCCGACATAGCACCTGCAATCAGGAATGCTTCCCTCAGAAATGTCCTTTTGCAGCACCTGCGTTCAAGAATATCCTCACTTATTTTATATTCTTTTTTTATTATAGTAAAGTATTTATGAGCCTCTGCCGCCGCTGTGATACAATGCCCGGCTCTCGGCTTTATGTTGCTCAGTTCTTCCTTTACCTTTGCAGCGAAAGAAACCGTCATAATATTTTTATTTCCCTTTCAAGTGTCACTCCGAACTTCTCTCTGACCACCCGGATTACTTCCCCGGTCAGACTGATGATATCCCCGGCAGTCGCTCCGCCTTTATTAATCACAAATCCGGCGTGCTTTTCCGATACCTGAGCTCCTCCGACACTGTATCCCTGCATTCCTGCATCCTGAATCAGCTTGCCTGCAAAATACCCTTCGGGGCGTTTAAATGTTGACCCTGCACTGGGGTATTCAAGCGGCTGCTTCTGAGTGCGCCGTGCATTTAACTCTTTCATTTTAGAAGATATTTCTTCTTTATCACCTTTTTGAAGTTTCATCACCGCTGACACAACCGTCAGCTCTCTTTCGGGTATGTTGCTGTGTCTGTAAGACAGGTCGACTCCGTCAGCATTTTCCTCAAAGAACTCTCCGTCTCTGTCCATAAGTCTTACCGATACAAGTACGTCCTTCATCTGACCGTCGTACGCTCCTGCGTTCATGACACACGCGCCGCCCAGATTCCCCGGTATGCCTGATGCGAACTCAAGTCCGGTAAGTCCGGCATCTCTTGCTGCGGAAGCTATAACTGCAAGTGCGGCACCTGCCTGGGCAGTCAGTTCATCTCCGTCGATGTCGATTCCGCTCATCCTTTTTCCGATTTCGATTATGACACCGTCAAAGCCTTCATCCCTGACAAGCAGGTTGCTGCCGTTGCCGATTACATAATACCTGACGCCTGCCGCATTACATGATTTAACAACATCCGAGAGCTGCTTTTCATCTGACGGAATCACATACAATGCAGCCGGTCCGCCCGCCTTGAATGTGGTATGTCTGCTCATGGGCTCATCGGCATATACCTGATCAGCTCCGCATATTTCCTCTAATACTGTTTTCAGTTTTTTATAACGCTCCGTCAAAATGAGTTCCTTTATCTATATTCCGCTGTACCCTGTTATACAGTTCTCTTGCCGCATTATATCCCATCTTCTTCTGACGATGGTTTACGGCTGCTGTCTCACATATGATTGCAAGGTTACGTCCCGGTCTGATAGGCAGCGTATGGCACACAACCTTGTTTCCCATGAATTCGATATAATTGTCTTCCATTCCGAGGCGGTCATATTCCTTGTCGCGGTCCCACTCTTCAATCTGGATGACCATGTCTATCTGCTGTGAGTCCTTGACACACTCGACTCCGTAAAGGGCTTTGACATCAATAATTCCTATTCCGCGAAGTTCGATGAAATGTTTTGTTATGTCAGGTGCTCTTCCGACTATGGTTACATCCGAAACCTTGCTCAGTTCCACTACATCATCCGATACAAGTCTGTGTCCTCTTTTGATAAGTTCAAGCGCGGCCTCCGATTTACCGATTCCGCTCTCGCCCATGATAAGCACACCCTCACCGAATACATCCATCAAAACACCATGCACGGTTATGCACGGAGCAAGTTTTACTTTCAGCCATCTGACGATTTCACCCGAAAGCTCCGTTGTTCCTCTGTCTGTCAGAAGACACGGCACAGAATACTTATTACATTTCTCTATGCATACCGGATCCGGAGTGTTATTGCTTGTAAATATCAGACACGGCGGATTGTATGAAAGCAGTTCATCAAATATGACTTCTTTGATCGGTTCCGGCATACCTTTGATATACTCAACCTCTGCGTTGCCGATAAGCTGAACTCTCTTGCTTTCGTAGTGCTCGAAGAAACCCGTAAGAGGCAGTGCCGGTCTGTTCGTTTCCGGTATGGATACGAAAATTCCCTCGTCACTGACTTCCGGATTGACTCTTTCAAGTTTGTACTGATTTATCAATTCACCTAATGCAATGCCTTTTTCATCCTGCATAAGCTACCCCTATCCGTATATTTTATTTGATTCTCTTACCGGCTCCTGAGTCACATCCATGCCTAATTTCTTGAATGTCCTTTTATCTGCCGAAGAAAGCATTACCGTACTGTGCGCCTGACAGCCTCTTAACATATGCAGCGTATCCAGTGCCTTCTGGCATTCCGGATCCGTTGCCGCACACATTGACAAAGCTATCAGTATCTCATCCGAATGCAGTCTCGGATTCTTGCTTCCCAGATATGCCGTCTTAAGCTTCTGTACCGGCTCGATAACCGCAGGACTGATAAGATTAACATTATGATCTATACCTGCCAGTTCTTTCACAGCATTCAGTATAACGGCTGCGCTCGCTCCTAAAAGCGATGATGTCTTTCCGGCAACGATTTTTCCGCTTGGTAGTTCTATTGCGGCTGCAGGGCAGCTCTTGGTCTCTGCTTCTATGAGTGCCTCAACAACGACTTTTCTGTCGTTGACAGTCACTTTTGCCTGCTGCATAAGAAGTTCTATCTTATCAACCTCCGAATGCTCACACTCACCTTCCGCCTGTCTGTTCAGGCTCTTGTAATATCTCCTGATTATCTCCTGACGGCTCGCTTCCTGACAAACCCCATCGTCGATAATGCATGAAGCAATCATGTTAACTCCCATATCCGTCGGAGACTTGTATGGTGATGAACCGAAAATAGCCTCAAATGTCGCATTCAGCACGGGGAATATCTCAACATCCCTGTTATAGTTCACGGTCGTCACGCCGTATGACTCAAGATGGAACGGGTCTATCATGTTCACATCGTTTAGGTCTGCCGTTGCAGCCTCATAAGCTAAATTGATCGGATGCTTAAGAGGAAGGTTCCATATCGGGAAGGTCTCAAACTTGGCATATCCGGCCTTAACGCCTCTCTTGTTCTCATGATACAGCTGCGAAAGACAGGTTGCCATCTTTCCCGAACCCGGACCGGGTGCCGTAACGACAACCAGCGGGCGGCTTGTTTCAATGTATTCATTTTTTCCGAATCCCTGATCGGAAACAATATGCTGAATATTATGCGGATAACCCTCTATCGAATAATGACGGTAAACCCTGATTCCGAAAGACTCCAGTTTCTGTCTGAACTGCTTGGATGAAGCCTGATGATTATATCTGGTAATAACGACAGATCCTACAAACAGACCATAATCCCTGAAGGACTGGATAAGTCTGAGCACATCCCTGTCATATGTGATTCCTAAATCCTCTCTGACTTTGTTTTTCTCTATATCATCGGCAGAAATGACAATAACAAGCTCCGCCTGATCCGCAAGCTGAAGAAGCATCTTAAGTTTGCTGTCAGGTTCAAATCCGGGAAGAACTCTTGATGCATGCATGTCATCGAACAGTTTTCCTCCGAATTCAAGATACAGCTTGTTCCCGAACTTACCGATTCTCTCTTTAATATGTTCCGACTGGATCGTAAGATACTTCTGATTATCAAAACCTGTCTTCATACTGCCTCCCGGTGCGCACAAAAATTCAAACTAATTATATCATAAAATGAGGGGGCAGATACAAGTAATATGCTATAATAAATTTATGGGATTCAATATTCAGGAAGAACTTAAGAAGCTGCCGAAGAATCCGGGCGTTTATCTCATGCACAACAGAAAGGACGAGATAATCTACATCGGAAAGGCTATAAACCTGCACAACCGTGTGCGGCAGTATTTCATGGACAGTTATGCCAAATCATCCAAGATACAGCAGATGGTCAGCAACATAGCTTATTTTGAATACATAATCACCGATTCGGAACTTGAGGCTCTGGTTTTAGAGAACAACCTGATTAAGGAGAACCGTCCGCGCTACAATACCATGCTGCGGGACGACAAGACATATCCCTATATCAAAGCAACCGTCGGTGAGGAATTTCCCCGACTTATCCTGACCCGTCAGATGAAAAAAGACAAATCGAAGTATTACGGTCCTTTTTCAAGTGCGGGTGCTGTGCGTGACACCATCGACATGCTTCAGAAATCCTGTCATATCAGAAACTGCAGCAAAGTACTTCCCCGCGATATCGGAGAGGGCAGGCCGTGTCTGAACTATTATATTCATATGTGCGATGCCCCGTGCATGGGCGGCATTTCACAGTCGGATTACAGGAAAAATGTTGACAAAGCTCTGAATTTTCTCGACGGAAATTTCGACCCCACTATAAACAGTCTTAAAGAGCAGATGACCGCTGCTTCCGAAAGCATGGACTTTGAAGCAGCTGCGCAGTACAGAGATCTTCTCAATTCCGTTCTTCATGTTGCGCAGCGCCAGAAGATCACTTCCGCCGATGCTCAGGACCGCGATATTATCGCTATGACAAAAGATGAAAATGATGCCGTTATTCAGGTCTTTTTCGTCCGCGAAGGAAAACTCATCGGACGCGAGCACCACTTCATCAGAGTCGCTGTTGATGATTCAAGAGGTCAGATACTCGAAAGCTTCATAAAGCAGTTTTATGCCAATACGCCCATGCTTCCGCGTGAGCTGATGCTGCAATATGAGATTCCGGACTGCGAACTTATACAGGAATGGCTTACCGGGAAAAGAAACGGTGCATCAGTAAAAATCATAACACCGAAAAAAGGTCAGAAAGAAAAGCTTGTGGAACTTGCATATAAGAATGCCTGTATAGTCATGGAGCAGGATCGTGAAAGGCTGAAGAGAGATCAGGCACGCAGTCTCGGTGCTGTCCATGAGATTGAAGAGCTTATCGGTCTCGAAGGAATACACCGCATGGAGGCATACGATATATCAAACATCAGCGGCGTTGAATCCGTAGGATCCATGATAGTCTACGAGGACGGAAAACCAAAACGTCACGATTACAGAAAATTCCGTATAAAGACCGTCAAAGGCCCCGATGACTACTCTTCTATGCGTGAGGTTCTTACAAGAAGATTCACTCATGATGAGTCAAAAGGTGACCTGAGTTTTAATACCCGTCCGGATCTTATCATGATGGACGGAGGAAAAGGTCAGGTAAATACAGCGCTTGAAGTTTTAGATGAACTTGGTCTGGATATACCTGTCTGCGGCATGGTCAAGGATGATAATCACAGAACCCGCGGATTGTATTTCAACAACAGAGAATTGCCGATTGATACAAGAAGCGAGGGATTCAAACTCACTGCAAGAATTCAGGATGAGGCACACAGGTTTGCGATAGAATATCATAGAAGTCTCAGAAGCAAAGATCAGGTGCATTCCGTGCTGGATGATATACCCGGTATCGGCCCTGCCCGCCGGAAATCACTGCTGAAATCTTTCGGTGACATCGACAGGATACGTACTGCCGAAGTCAGTGAACTTGCGTCAGTGGACGGAATGAATACGAAAGCCGCGGAAGAAGTATACAGGTTCTTTCACTGATTGATCCGATGAAAAAAGTATGTCGTGCCAACAGGATGGCAGACATACTTTTTTTAATTAATCCGTTCTATAAGTCCGGTATACTTTATTTCTCTTTATGGAACTCAATAAATTCGCCGTCATTATTGTAGTACAGATAATCTCCTTCTACAGTGTACTCGTTTCTCTGATTATTACCCGGCTGAATTATTTCATAGCTTGACCAGATTACATCGATGGAATCCTGGAATTCAACTTTACCGCTGTGATCAGCATTAAGTATTATGGTATCTTTGAAATCCATCTCCTTTCCTTCTATCTCTTCCTTGAATTCATGCGTATATGTTCCGGGAACATATGCGTATTCTTCCTGCGGTTTATGATTTGTGAAGGTGAATGAATCAAGAACGGCAGAAATATCATCACTGATACTCATATTCTTATCGTCATCCTTTTCATCATGAGTAAGGACTTCGATAATTACGGTTCCGCCATTGTGCTCGATTCCTACAAATGTTTCGTTAAGTCCCGAGCCTTCATCTGCTTTTACGGTTCTTGTATATGACCAGTCCGGATATGTATTTGCGAAGTAACCCTCACTTCTTTCTACATACTTATCGTCTACGCCCCCGACCTTTTCATACAGCACTTCCGACGGCATCTTGCCGGGGTGATAGCTTATGGTTATAAGATTGCTTCCTGCGCTTCCCTTTTTGTATACAAATGTTGTTTCTCCGGGAGTGTCCTCGTTCAGTTCAAACGCATTTGCATCATAACTGATTTTCCACCCGTCCTTGCTCTCGTAGGTTTTTTCGGTGTTTTCCTCTTTCTTCTCTGCTGCAGCTCCTGTCGGTGCCTCTGCACCTGGCTTTGCGCCTGCACATGCTGTCAGTGAAATCATACAAACTGCCAAAACAACCGATAAAATCTTTTTTCTCACAATTAAGCTCCTGAATTAAGTCTTCTGAACTATACTTCCCTGAAATCGTCTTTTCCTTCGCTCTGATCCGGAGCAACCTCCGCAAACGGATCATATTTAAGTTCCGGTCTGTCCGGATTCGACAATGGCTGCGGTCTGGTCTGATCATCTGAACCGATCGTCACTGTCTTCTCCGCTTCCTGTTCTTTCTCCGGATATTCCTCAGCCGGTTTCTCACCTGCATCTGTATTGCCGGACTTCTCCTCTTCCGGTGCTTCCCATCCCTTGATCTTTCTCAGGATATCCATGAACTCCCTGCCGGTGATAGTCTCCTTCTCGATAAGATACTCGGAAATCTGATCAAGTGCATCCCTGTTCTCTCTGAGTGTCGTGAGTGCTTTTTCATACGATTCCTTGAGCATCTTCATAACTTCCTGATCGACCTCGGTAGCTGTATCGTCACCGCAGTCCATAACCGCACGTCCTGACAGATACTGGTTTTCTATCTTCGCAAGACCCATCAGACCGAACTTCTCACTCATACCGTACTGGGTGATCATTGCTCTTGCTATTGCAGTAGCCCTTTCGATATCATTTGACGCACCGGTTGTAACAGTATCAAATACTATCTCCTCGGCAGCACGGCCTCCTAAAAGGCCTACTATCATAGTCTCAAGTTCTTTCTTGGACTTCAGATATGTTTCCTCTTCAGGTACGAGCATCGTATATCCGAGCGCACCCATCGTTCTCGGAACTATGGTTATCTTCTGTACCGGCTCCGAATTCTTGTCGAGCGCTGCGATAAGTGCATGTCCGACCTCATGATAAGCAACGATGTGCTTTTCTTTATCATTGAGGACTCTGTCCTTCTTTTCCTTACCTACAAGTACAACCTCAACTGCCTCAAGAAGATCATTCTGGCACACTGCCTTACGTCCCTTCTTGACTGCAAGGATAGCACCTTCATTTATCATGTTTGCAAGATCCGAACCTACGGCGCCGCTTGTTGCAAGTCCGATTGCTTCAAGATCAACCGTCGAATCCATGCTGACATCTTTGGAATGAACTTTAAGTATGGCAACACGTCCCTTGAGATCCGGTTTCTCAACGATGACTCTTCTGTCAAAACGTCCCGGGCGAAGAAGCGCAGGGTCGAGTATTTCCGGTCTGTTTGTTGCGCCTATTACTAAAAGTCCCTTGGATGAATCAAAACCGTCCATCTCCGAAAGCAGCTGGTTAAGAGTCTGTTCACGCTCATCGTTTCCGCCGCCGTATCTTGAATCACGGCTCTTTCCGATTGCATCGATCTCATCAATGAATATGATACACGGAGCATTCTGCTGAGCCTGTTTGAACAGGTCACGCACTCTGGAAGCTCCGACACCTACAAACATCTCAACAAAGTCCGAACCTGTCAGTGAGAAGAAGGGTACTCCCGCCTCACCTGCAACTGCCTTTGCAAGAAGTGTCTTACCTGTTCCCGGAGGGCCTACAAGCAGAGCTCCTTTCGGAAGCTTTGCACCGATCTCCGTATACTTTGCAGGGTTATGCAGGAAATCGACCAGTTCAACCAGACTTTCCTTGGCCTCATCAACACCTGCAACATCCGCAAATGTTACTCCTGTCTTCTTCTGCATATAAACCTTGGCATTGGACTTTCCTACACCCATGATGCCTCCGCCGCCGCCCATCTTCTTGGACATAATATTGAACAGGAAGATGAAGAACAGAATCGGAAGCAGGATATTTGCTATGCTGAGAATGAGATTCGCAGTATCCTGTCTCTCTCTTCTCATCTCTACGCCTGACTTATACAGACGATCTACCAAAGTAGGATCATCATCGACTCTTACCGTATAGTACTCAGCCATCGGAGAATAATTCTCAACATTTGGCTTTGCCTTGATGTTAATTTCGTTATTTTCAATTATTACGGACTCAACCTGCCCGTTCTCCACCATTTTCATGAATTCATTATAAGGGAGCTCCTGAGTATAACTGTTCAGGAGATGACTCTTCATAAAGCTCATGATAATAAATGTCAGCAGTGCTGCAAATATTAATGTCCGTACTACTTTTCCGCCTTGATTGTTTCCACCGTTCATATTGTATTTATTCCTATTATTGTTATCCATGTGTTCATTATACGAATTCTAAACTGCCTTAGCAAGAATACACCCGTTAAATATTTCTAAATTATTTCAAGTTCGAACCAGAATTCCACTCCGTCCTTGTGATTGATAACTCCGTATGGCATTCCGTGAGCATCCATAACCGCCTTTACGATGCTCAGTCCTATTCCGGAACCCCCGTAAGTTCTCGAATGAGCCTTATCAACCTTATAAAACTTATCCCGTATGTGTTCAAGTTCCGCTTCCGGAATCGGATTGCCGGTGTTGACCACCGATACCCTGGCCTTCCCGTCATCAACAGTCAGATTAACATCTATCCTTCCGTTATCCGACACATGATGGATCGCATTGCTGAGATAATTTGCTATGACACTTTCTATCTTGAGTCCGTCGGCATTTACCATAACTCCGTCACGGATATCTGTTTCCAGCGTCACACCCTTCTTTTCCGCAAGTATTATCATACTTTGTGCAACATCTCTGACCATGTCGGAGAGACAGAATTTTTCTTTTTCAAGCTCATCCTGTCCCGACTCTATCTTGCTTAACATCAGAAGCTGCTGAACTATCTGCGTCATCCGCTCGGTCTCATCCACAATTACTCCCGCATAATAATTTCTGCTTTCCTCGTCCTGACACATTCCCTCGGCCAGACCTTCCGCATATCCTCTTATGACTGTTATCGGAGTCTTGAGCTCGTGCGAGACATTCGCCACGAATTCCTTCTGTATCCGGTTCTGCTTTTCCTTTTCTTCCAGGTCATGCTGCAGCTTCTCATTCTCGAGTTCCAGGGCATATACTCTGGATATCTTTCCTGTCAGTATCACCACTGCCGAAATTCCCAATACCAGTGCCACAATCCCTACAAGAATAAGAAAGTGATTGGACTGCTCGGCAGCATTCTGCATACTCTCAAGCGGCGTGGACATAAGTACCATCACCCGGTTGTCACTGCAGTATCCGAAAAACTCTATTCCCGTCTTGCCCCTGGTAATCGAGTAATTCTTTTCCTCAATCAGGACATCAGCATCAGTATCTCCGTTTGCAAACAGTCTGTCTCTCAGACGCTGAAGCAGGAATTCATTGTCCCTTTCAGAAGAAACCAGCACCATGGTAGTATATGAATCGTAAACAGCTATAGACAGGTTATCACTCTCCGAATAATCACCGAGAACATTTTCCATGACGGAATAATCCGCCTCCGCCGCTGCCGCATCTATCTTCCTGTACGCTTCCTGCATACTTCTGATCTTCTGCTGCTCATAATACGACTTAAGCCCCAGTGAATTCAGGACCAGCGTAACAAGCACTATCAGAAGTATCGCCAGTGCGAAAACCGCTATGAATCTGTATTTTGGTGGTTGCTTTTTCAATCTTTTCTATCCTATGCTTTCCAGAATATCAAGTGAATTCATCTTTCTGTCAACATACTTTTTCAGACTCCTGTCCGCGCATTCTTCAAGTTCTGTCAGAATCTCATCCCTCAGTACAAACGTGAACAGCCGCTCTATCGGCGTTTCCAGAATGAATTTCCAGGTAAATGCTGTCGTCTCGCCGGCTGTACTCAGAGGCGGCTCCTGATCATACTGACCGTCTATCTTCATGATACGCAGTTCGAAAACCCTTCGTGTCAGTCTGTGCGGAAGCGACGGTTTTGTCAGCGCCGTAAGGGCATAATACAGAAGCTTTATCATCTGCGGCTCGCTCATGGACTCCCTTGAATAATAGTCCGCAAGCTCAAGAAAATATGTCCCGTAGCAGCTGGATTCAACGTCTTTGAACAGATCCTCGAAATAGTTATCCACTGACGCCGAAATCAGGTTATACGAATCCCTGCCCTCGCGCATCCTGAATCTTCCGCAGGCAAAAATACGCGTTACACCCATCAGCGAGCTGCCCTGTCTTCTTGCGCCTCTGGCAAATGCGCTCACCTTGCCGCGCTCTTTTGTGAGCAAAGTGACCCGCTTGTCGTACTCTCCAACCGGCTGGACCTTGATTATTATTCCGTTTAAATCGAAGTAATCCGTCATTTTTCGTATATAAATCCAGTAACAATTTGTCAAAAAAATTATATCACAATCGGAAATTAGGGTGTATAATTATTCGCGGATTTCACACATAGTTCACAAAGAGGAAAAAACGATGAAAAGCTTTAAGGATTTACAGGATCTCATCGAGATGGCTGAGATTCAGATAATTGATTTCAAGATTGTTGATATCGACGGAAAGTTTCGCCATGTTTCGATACCCGCTGCAGAGTTTTCGGAAGACCTTCTGGAAAACGGAATCGGATTTGATGCATCCAATTACGGTTATGCAATAGTTGAAAAGAGTGATATGGTATTTATCCCGGATCTTGAGACGGCATGTGTTGATCCGTTCTGCGAGATTCCTACTCTTTCAATAGGCGGAAATGCCATGATAATTGACCATCCTCATAACCGTCCGCTTCCTCAGTATCCGAGAAATGTTGTCGCAGCAGCCGAAGATTATATGAAAAAAACCGGTATCGCTGATGAGATGATCATTCTCCCGGAATTTGAATTCTATCTTTTTGATGAAGCCGGATGGGAAGTAAGCCCGGACCGTGTAGGATTCGGGATTGATTATGAAGCAGCTCACTGGAACAGCGGCGTACAGGGTCACGGAAATGTTACAGGATACCAGAAAGCATATCATACAGACCAGCCGCTTGATACTACCATGGACTGCCGCAGCCAGATGTGTCTGTACATGGAAGAAGCCGGCATTCCGATCAAGTATCACCATCCTGAGGTTGGCTCTGCAGGTCAGTTTGAAGTAGAACCAAAGCTCGGTAAGATGAGTGCAATGGCCGACGCAACCATGATGATCAAATACATCATCCGCAATACTGCAGAACAGTACGGTATGACGGCTACATTCATGCCAAAGCCGGTGTATAAAGAAGCAGGAAGCGGTATGCATGTTCATATGCTTTTGAAGAAGGATGGCAGGCCTGTATTTTCGGATGACAACGGTTACTCTCATCTTTCACAGACAGCACTTTATTTCATAGGCGGACTGCTTAAGCACATCGGTTCTCTCTGCGCTATAACAAATCCGAGTACGAACTCATACAAGAGACTTGTTCCCGGATATGAAGCACCTGTAAATGCTGTTTTTGCAACATCCAACAGAAGCGCCGTTATTCGTATTCCTGCATACGCAAAGGCTTCGGATCTCAGAAGATTCGAGCTTCGCAATCCTGACGCAACCTGCAATCCTTATTATGCATATGCTGCAATCCTTATGGCAGGACTTGACGGAGTAAGGAATAAAATCGATCCGGTTGCAAGTGGTTTCGGCCCGTATGATGTCAACCTCTTCAATCTTCCCGGGGAAGAAAAAGCAAAGCTTAAGAAGCTTCCGAAGTCTCTGGATGAAGCTCTTGATGCACTTGAAAAGGATTATGCGTACCTTCTTGAAGGTGGAGTATTTACTGAAGACGTCATTAAGAATCATATCGCACGTAAGCGTCTTGATTCTGCACAGATCAGTCTCACTCCCCATCCGGCAGAGTACGATAAATACTATAACTGCTGATTATTATCATTTATCACATAAAAAAACTCACCTCGGGAGTTTTTTTATTAGAGCTCTCGTGAGTCGCGGGGATGGTTCTTTTTGACTCACTAAAAGACAAGAGGCTGTCGCGCAATCTGATATGCTCCCTTACAC
>JAGHSD010000092.1 GCA_018066045.1 Candidatus Darwinimomas equi
TCATCTTCCTTTTCGTTATTATCTATACTGATATCTATAGCCAATCCTGTGTGATGCTCGCTCTTCCCCGGAGAAGATATACGCCTTACATTATTGTCCCGCTCATTCTCTGCTTCTTCAAACAGTTTTTTCTGTTCGGCATAAGACCGGTAAGCAGAAGACATCCCCATGGTGATGCCGTATTGGCTCACATAATCCCTGAGTTTTTTATACTGTTCCAAAGTCTTTTCCTCAACCTTGCATTCACACCCGGGCATGTCACTGTATTCCTGCAGGCTGATTTTCTCAAGCATGCTGAAATCCATCGGGTATGATGTATTAACTAAAGTCAGGTAAACGTCATCATCCCGCTTTTCTTTGAATACATATCTTCCGTTTTTGGTGAACATCTTTCTTTTCAGTTTCGATTTCGGTTCTCCGTTCAGCCAGCTGACATAATCAAACTCATCAAACCATCGGAATGTGAAAACTCTCCTTCCTATATCCGGCATGTCCAACCAGGGATCGATTCCGCTGTCGTAACATCTGAGTCTTAAAGTATCCTTCCATCTGTCGGGATCCTCCAACTGAGTCAGCATGATTTTATTCTCATAGGGAAGGCTCTCGAAATCATCCTGAATGCTCTCATCCTTGTCCATGCCGCAGCACATGATGAAATAAAGATTGTCATAATTTACCCGCTCTCTTCGTCTGTACCATTTCTCCCGTGCATCCTCAAGACTCGGATAATGAGTAAATATCAGCCCTATATCCGGAAGTCCGTTCTTACCGTGCAGTATTCCGATCGGAACCGTGCACCCCGGGTATTTCTTCAGTTCTTCCTCTGTCGGAGTATCTACGGGCAGGCTGAGATACTCTCTGAGATGTCTGCAGAAAGTTGTAAATAAATCATACTCTACAGTCAGACCGCAGGTCGGAGACAGCTTCTTCATCCCGAGATCCGTGTAGATATAGGTAGCGCTGCAATCATTGGAAATAACCGTAAAATTCCTGTTTTTAAGACGGCTCCGGTGATACAGACATGTTATGTCTTTTTTTGCTTCATATGCTGTTATCTTATTGTCTTTACTCAATATTTTTCTCCTGTGCTGCATGAACCAATCGATTTCCTGTAAAACAAATAATATTATATGTTATAATACTGCTTATGAACATCTATCTGGACTTATTCTTAACATTTGCAAAAATCGGCGTCATGACTTTCGGCGGAGGCATGGCTATGCTTCCTATGCTTCAGCGTGAAGTCGTGGAAACCAGGGGATGGGCCACAGATGAAGAACTTATGGATTACTATGCCATCGGGCAGTGCACTCCGGGCATCATCGCCGTTAACACCGCAACCTTTATAGGAAGGAAAATGCAGGGCGTTCCCGGAGGAATAGTAGCTACTCTCGGAATGGTGTTCCCGTCAGTGGTCATCATCACCGTCCTGGCTTCTGTCATAACGGCCTTCAGAACGGTCGGGTGGGTTAACCATGCATTTGCCGGAATACGTGTCTGCGTATGCGTGCTGATAGTAAATTCCGCGATCAAACTGAGTAAGAAATCTCTGATTGATGTTCCCACTGTCATAATATTTGCGGTTGTATTCTCAGGTGCTGTATTCCTTGATGTTTCACCTGTCATACTTGTCATTCTGGCGGCTGCTGCCGGCATATTACTGCAGGTGAAGAAATCATGACAGGTATCTATGCAAAACTGTTCTGGGAATTTTTCAAGGCCGGTCTTTTTGCGATCGGCGGCGGTATGGCTACCGTTCCCTTCCTTAAGGAAATGGGGAAAGCTACCGGATGGTTTACAAGCGCTGAGCTTGCAGACATGATAGCTGTATCAGAGTCCACACCCGGTCCCATCGGAGTGAACATGGCAACCTATGTCGGCAACGTAACTGCCGGAATACCCGGAGGTATCATAGCCACTTTGGGTCTGGTAACTCCCTCGGTAATAATCATTCTTATCATTGCATCGATACTGAAAAAATTCCGTGATAACAGATATGTAAACTCTGCATTCTACGGACTTCGTCCTGCATCGGTCGCACTTATCTCCGCCGCCGGTTTTGCTATTATTCTCATAGCTTTCTTCGGCGCGGAGGATATATA
>JAGHSD010000147.1 GCA_018066045.1 Candidatus Darwinimomas equi
AAGGAACCCAGATGTCGGCACCGGCCGCATTTTCCTTCATAATGGCAAATGTCTTTAATAACAGTTTTCTGGCACCTTCGATACCGGCTACGGAATCCTCAACCATGATGCACAGTCTCGGATCCACATCAAGTCTTTCCGCTGCCTTAAGATATCCCTCGAAATGAGGTTTGGAGAATTCAATGTCATACCCCGTTACCCTGGCATCAAACTCATCTGCAAGCAAAAGACGGTTCAGAATCGCATCAGTATTTTTACTTACTGAGAAAAGAGCGATTTTGATTCCTCTGCTCCTAAGGTTCCCGATACACTCTTTAACTCCGGGAAGTATATTGTCCGGTGTAATGTCATTCAGCATTTCTTTGTAATAATCATTCTTTCTTGCAAGGGTGTTTTCAAATTCCTCTGAACTTAGATTCTTATTTCCCCATTTGAGCAAGAGTTCAAGACAAGTTCTTCTGGAAACCCCTTTGAATGCTTCATTCTTTTCTTCATCGAAAGGAATACCGAGTTCTTCAGCGATCTTTTTCCATGCCTTAAAGTGAAATCCTGCGGTATCAGTGATGACTCCGTCAAGATCGAAGATGACAGCCTTGCATTTTCTTTCAACACATACTTCCTCATCTCCTACCGTTACCATATGCCCGTATACCTCAAGCTTTGTGGGATCACCTGATTTGAGTTTGAGTTTTACTCCCCCGGCATCCACCGAAACCTGAATACATTTCCCCTTATATGTCAGCGGAAAGCTGTATGACTTAAATCCTTCCGGAAGCATCGGGAACATCTTTATTCCTTTTTCATCAACGGAAAGATCCGCGAATCCTCTTACTACCATCAGGTAGGAACCGCCCATATTGGCTGTATGCAGTCCGTCGCGGGTGTTCTTATGCATATCATCCATATCGGTTGACAGCGTCTCAAGGAAATACTCCTTTGCCTTCTTACTGTCTCCTAATTTCCCTGCCATAATACCGAATATGCATTTCGACAGGCTGGAATCATGTGTCGTAATTGCCTCATAGTAATCGAATGTCCTCTTTGACGTAATCGGTTTCAGATTACTGAAAAGAAAATCAGCCAACACCGCATCCGCCTGCTTGCATACCTGATGTCTGGTCAGGAATAACGGATGATAGTGAAGAAGAAGCGGGAAATCCTCTCTCGGTATTGAAGCGATATCCAATACTTTTTTATCCAGAAAACTGTCGTCCTGCATGATGATTCCAAGTCTCTCATCAAACGGTAAATACATCCTTTCCGAGGCCTCGGAAAATGCTGCCAGTTCCTCTTCTTTAAGTCCGGTCTTTTCTTTGAACTCTTCATACCCTCCGGTAATTTTCAGGATATTTATAAGTCTGACTGCATTTTTAAGATTAGCCGCTGCACCTGCATTGGTATAATAGTTATTATTTACCATACAGGTGTACTCATCCGGTCCGGTAACAGCTTCTATTCTGAAAGCTCCGTCTTTGTAATGCCCGACATCCATCCAGAGTCTCGCCGTCTCAAGAAGAACTTCACATATTTTCGGAAGCACAGTCATGTCTTCCGTGGCATTCCAATACTGTGCAAATGCCAGCGCTATGTCTCCGTTTATATGATACTGCGCTGAACCCGTAGGATAATGGCTGCTGCATTCAGATCCCGTAATTGTTCTCCACGGATAGAGTGCTCCGGACTTATGTCCCATAATTCTCGCATGTTTCTTGGCACTCTCAAGTTTTGAATATCTGTAAAGAATAAGTGATTTTGCAATCTCCGGATTAGTCAGAAGGAAGAACGGGAAAATATAAATCTCGCTGTCCCAGAAATAATGACCCTCATATCCTTCACCCGTAAGTCCTTTGGCTGAAATACTGGTCTTTCCGTCACGTCCTGCTGAACAATAAAGCGCATATAAACAGAAATCTATGTACTCCTGTTTAACTTCGCTGCTCTCTATCATTACTCTGGATACATCCCAGAACTTATCAATGCAGGACTTCTGTTCTTTCTTAAGCCCGTCAAATCCCAGAGACCACGCCTTAAACAGTTCACCGTACGCATCCTTCTCTCCGGGAATCTCCTGATAATAACAGTACTTATGCAGTACCAGTTCATCACCTGCAGCCATAGCGACTTTACATCTTGCCGTGATCAGCTTTCCATCACTGACATATTCGCAGGGAACCTTCGTACACTTTTCTTCCGAGCAAAAGCTGATATCGGTGATAACCGTTGCCGAAACTTTTCTATGGCTGTTGACAGTCTCTGCTTCAACCTCCATAAATTTTACAGGTCCGTTGTTATATTCTTTGATGTATGCGGAATTTACTTTAAGCATCCTTCCGTTTCCGGAAGCCATTCTCGGATCCGAAGCATTGGTGAAATTTCTTACATCACCGTTAAGGAAACTCTTTGTCTCAAGCTCTCCGCAAAAATCTACCGACTTAACTCTGCACCCTATAGTGAAAAGTCCCGGTCTCTCAACAGATGCAAATCTTTCAAAGTTCAGTTCAACTCTTCCATATGTTGTGTCGTATGTGAAATGCCTGACTACCGTCCCCGCACTCATATCAAGTGCGTAACGGTAATCTCCGGCATGATCCGACCAGCAGCACAGTTTACTGTCATCAATACTGAACTCGACCCCCTGTGCATCCGGGAGGTTTACTATTGTTTCTTTACTGTCCGTAAACCCATATAACTTCTCGTTATAAGAAATAACCTCTGTTTCTGCAAAACCATTTAAATATGTACCGCGAATGGAAACAACCCCCTCCGGTGCTCCTTCCTCAAAGCAGCCTCTGACACCTATCTTTCCCGATGCACAGTGAAACAGAGATTCATCTCTTATTCTGGTATCTTCATCAAAATGATTTCTTTCTAACAGCATATTACACATATTTACTCCTTAACAGCTCCCGATGTCATACCTGAAACAATCTGCTTCTGGAATAATAAAACGATGATAAGCGTAGGAATAACCACTACTATCGTAGCCGCTGTAATCTCTCCCCAAAGAATTGAGAATTGAGTTCTGAGTGCGTTAATTGCTACCGGTACAGTCTGGAACATCTTGTCAGAGTTGAGTGTGCAGGTGAGCAGGTACTCATTCCACGCTGAAATAAATGTCATGATTGCACAGGTGAAAACACCCGGGAGTGCAACCGGAAAGATTACTTTCCACAGAGTCTGCCATGCATTGCAGCCATCCATATGTGCTGCCTCTTCAAGTGCAAGCGGTATCCTCTTAAAATGAGCCACCATGATCCATGTTGCCGAAGGAAGTGTGATGGAAGAATATGCCAGAGTTACCCAGTAACTGTTCAGCATATTCAGCTTGTAGAACATATTGAAGATAGGTCCTACTACTATCATCTGCGGGAACATAGATACTGCAAGGATACCTGCCATAAGGAGGTTCTTTCCTCTGAAATGACATCTTGCAAGTATGTAGCTGCAAAGTGTTGAAACTGCAACTACATATACTGTTGTTATGATTGACACGATCAAACTGTTTTTAATGGAATCGAGTATACCCTTGCCTATAACAGTTGTGTAGTTTTCAATTGTCGGATTATTGGCAATAATGTTAAATGCTGTCTTTCCGTATATCTCACTACCAGGTTTAAAGGATGTAATCAGAATCCATAAAAACGGAAAAATCATAATCGCCAGGAACAAAATAATAATTATTGTCGTGATTACTGAAAACGATTTACTTTTATTCATAGCATCTCTCCTTAATCCGATAATAATTCTGCACCAAGAACCTTGACAAATATAAAGGCAATAATACCTACGCATAATGCCATCGCTATAACAACGGCAGATCCGTATCCGTAATTGCTCTGTCCTATCATAAGCTTATAGGAATAGATAGATAGTGTCTCGGTTCCCTGCGATCCACCTGTCAAAACCGCAATCAGATCGTATACTCTGAACGCATCAAGTGTTCTGAACAGGAGTGCGACAAGAATTGACGGTTTCAATAATGGCAATGTAACTGAGAAAAATGTCCTTACAGGCCCTGCACCGTCGATTGCAGCACTTTCATAAAGTCCGTTATCAATAACCTGAAGTCCTGCAAGAAGCAAAAGTGCCATATATGGCGTTGTCTTCCAAACATCTGCGATTATAGCTGCTGACATAGCTCCGCCGGCAGAAAGAAGCATTACCTCCGGTGAAGATATAAGTCCGATATCAGCAAAAATCTTTGCAACGATACCGCTGCTGCCATCATACATATAGCTCCACATAAGTGCCGATACCGCCGTCGGTATAGCCCATGGGATAAGCGCTATGGTTCTGACTCCACCGATACCCTTAATGGCTTTGTTCATAATGAGAGCAAGCCCCATTCCCAGAACAAACTCAAAAAATACAGATATGACCGTGAATATCAAAGTACTCTTTAATGATGTCCAGAATCTGGCATCCTTAAGAAGCGTGCCGTATGCCTTAAGTCCGGTGAAGTTGCTTCCTGTGACGCATCCTTCCATCTCGGTAAACAGAAGTTCCATATCAGCCGGTCCTGTATAGAATTCGACATCGCTGTTTCTCGCATAGATATCCATCAATTCGGTCTTAAGACCGGTGACGGTCTGTTTCATCTCTTCTCCCGAAGCCTGATCAATTTTCACGACTTCCGCTGCACCCTCATAAGGAGCACCCAGTATGTATACGGTATCAATGATACCCTGCATTTTTTCCTGATCTTCTCCCTCTAAAAGAGTTACATCATCTTCGAGATACCAGGTAACATACCCGCAGTCCTCTGCAAAAAGAGGAGCATTGAATGTTGAACCTGTGTAAAGTCCTGCTGCAGTCTGGTCATTGGTTCTGTAATCAAACAGGGAATAAACCGCCGATGTCAGGATAGGATAAACCGCAAAGATAAAAAGCAGAAGCAATAACGGGAGCAGAAACAAAGATTGCTGTAATGTAATCCTTTTTTTCATAGTCTTCTGTCCTTTCTAAACGCATAAAGCCTCTCCCCTTTTTACGGGAGAGAGGCTTTCCATTTAATTAATTACTGTGCAAGAGCATCCTCAACTGCCTTAGCTGTTGAATCAAGATCACCGTTTCCTGAAAGGAATGCATGTGATACATTGATGATGGCATCAGCAGTCTTGCTGTACTCACTTGATACAGGACGTGAAACTGTTGTAGCAAGTGCGTTCTGGAAACCTGTCATTGAAAGCATATCGTTAGCTGCGATCACATCAGGATTTGTAAGAGCAGCGTTGCATCCCGGAAGATGTCCTCCGACTGTTGCCTGAACAACCTGTCCGTCTGTTGCAAGGTACTTAATGAACTCCCATGCACCTTCCTTGTTCTGTGAGTTCTTGTTGATACCAAGAAGCCATCCACCTACTGTTGAACCACCCGGAAGCGGAGCTACACCAACCTGATCCTGTGTGATTGTTCCGTTAGCTGCGATCTCACCCCACTGATACGGCCAGTTACGTGAGAATACAGAAACGCCCTTGATAAAGCTGTTTGCTGTCTCGCCCTCAGCATAGTTAAGAATATCCTTTGGAACTGCAGGTGAATCAACCATTGCCTTCATTGCCTCAAGTCCGCCCTTAACATCTGTCCAACCTGCTGCGTACTCTGTAAGGTTGCACATTAAGCACTCACCAAGCTTAGCCTGGAAACAGATACCGTCCTCTGTTCCACCCTGTCCCTTATATGTCTCAGCCATCTTCTGAAGATCTGCATATGTGTAGCTGCCTGAATCAAGCTTAGCTGCGTCATCTGCAGAAACGATGTTCTTACGATAGAAAAGTACACCGAGATCCGGGAAGAACGGAAGTGCATATGTCTTTGCATTGTATGATGCTGCTGCCATAGATCCTGCGTTGAACTCAGATTTCTTGAGCATTGCATCCTTCATCATCTGATCAATCGGCTCGATGTAACCGGCTGCTGCGAATTCACCTGCCCAGCAAACATCCATAGAAAGCACATCATAATCTGATGAACCTGCCTTCATGCTTGTGATGAGCTGCTCTTTCATAGCACCTGAATCATTGGTCATATCAACCCACTCTACTACATACTGATCCTGCATAGCGTTGAAATCATCAATTGACTGCTGTGTTGCAGGTGTTGAGTCACCCTGAGCAGCAAACTTGATAACAACCTTCTCTGCTGCAGGTGCTGCTGCTTCGGCTGCAGGTGCTTCCTCTTTTACTGCCTCAGCTGCAGGTGCTGCTTCTTCCTTTGCTGCAGGTGCTGCTTCAGCTGCCGGTGCTGTCGGTGCTGACGAACCGCCGCAGGCTGCAAGTGAAAGAACCATTACTACTGCCAATAAAGCTGCAATAACTTTCTTCATAAGTTTTTCCTCCAAAAAATATACAATTTTCTCTGTGATTTCGTACCATATATGTACGATTTTACTATACATATTGATTCTATTTGCATATCGGCAAAATATATATC
>JAGHSD010000060.1 GCA_018066045.1 Candidatus Darwinimomas equi
TGGTGTGAGTAACCTAAACATACAAAAGCACAATATTTGTAATAAAGAATACACCACGACTCCATGGGAGAGATGAAGGTACCTGCAGATAAGTACTGGGGAGCACAGACAGAGCGAAGCCACGAGAATTTTCCTATCGGCGTGGGTATAGAGACTATGCCTGTTGAAATCATCAGGGCTTTCGGGGTTCTGAAGAAATCAGCGGCGATCGCAAATAATAAGCTTAAGCCTGAAAAGATGACAGAACAGAAGATGAATGCTATCGTTCAGGCCTGTGATGAAGTGACCGCAGACAGGCTTCTTGATAATTTTCCGCTGGTAGTATGGCAGACCGGGTCGGGAACGCAGTCCAACATGAATGCGAACGAGGTCATAGCCAACAGAGGAAATGCAATCGCGGGAGAGAAGATACTTCATCCGAATGATGATGTAAATATGAGTCAGTCTTCAAACGATACATTCCCGACGGCCATGCATATCGCAGCCGTTACGGTTATTGAGGATAAGCTTATGCCTGAACTTGAGCGGTTGATCGGAACTTTTGCCGGGCTGGAAAAAGACAATGCAGGTATAGTAAAGAGCGGACGTACACATCTTCAGGATGCGGTTCCGATTGCATTTTCACAGGAGATAAGCGGATGGAGAACAAGTCTTGAAAGAGACAGAGAGCTTCTTAAGCTGTCAGTCGGTCCGCTTAAGGAACTGGCACTCGGCGGAACTGCCGTCGGTACCGGACTGAATGCTCCGAAGGGATTTGACGAGCTGGTTGCGGAAGAAGTAAGCAGGGTTACCGGAAAGGATTTCAAAACAGCTCCGAACAAGTTCCATGCCCTTACTTCAAAGGATGAGATGGTATTTGCTCACGGAGCACTCAAGGCACTTGCATGCGACATGATGAAGATTGCCAACGATATCCGCTGGCTGGCATCAGGACCGAGACTGGGACTGGGCGAGATACATATTCCGGAGAATGAGCCGGGATCATCCATCATGCCGGGTAAGGTTAATCCGACACAGTGCGAGTCGGTTACCATGGTTGCTGTTCAGGTAATGGGAAATGATACGGCAGTCGGATTTGCGGCATCTCAGGGCAACTTCGAACTGAATGTATTTATGCCTGTCCTTGCGTATAATTTCCTTCAGTCCGCACGTCTGCTGGCTGAGTCAATGGCATCTTTCAATGACAACTGCGTGGTCGGAATCACGGCAAACAAAGACAGGATGCATGACAATCTTTATAATTCGCTTATGCTTGTTACGGCTCTTAATCCTTATATAGGATATGAAAATGCTGCCGCAACGGCAAAGAAGGCATATAAGGAAAACAAATCACTGAAAGAGGCATGTGTAGAATTGAGATTCCTTACTGCAGAAAGATTTGACGAAGTATTCCATCCGGACAGAATGGTTTAAACAGGAGAGTGAAGATGAAGTTTAGTTATTTTCCGGGATGTACGCTGAAGAATAAGGCAAAAGATCTTGATGAATATGCGAGAAAATCTGCGCTGACTCTCGGCATACAGCTTGAAGAAATTGATGAGTGGCAGTGCTGCGGCGGAGTATTTACCACAGCATCGGATGAAGTGGCTACAAAGCTTTCATCCGTTAGGGCACTGGCAGCGGCAAGAGCAAAGAATCAGGATCTGGTTTCTGTCTGCTCCGCATGCCATAATGTGATCAAGCAGACGAACTATGCAATGCAGACCGACAGAGAGTTTGCGGATAAAGTCAATCGTTATATGGCACCGGATATACAGTATGACGGAAGCACGAAAGTCTATCATTATCTTGAAGTCCTCAGAGATGTTGTAGGATTTGACGAGATCAGAAAAAGAACCGTGAATCCGCTGACGGGAAGAAAAATAGGTGCGTACTACGGCTGCCTGCTTCTTCGTCCGGTTAAAGCTATGGCTATGGACGATCCGGAAAACCCGGCTGTCATGGAGGATTTCATCCGTGCAATCGGCGGAGAGCCTGTCATCTATCCTTACAGAAATGAATGCTGCGGAGGATACATCTCGCTCGAAGATCCGGAACTTGCTAAGAAGAAAAGCAATATGGTTTCCGACAGCGCAGCAGGCGCGGGAGCAGACTGCATCGTAACGGCCTGTCCGCTGTGTAAATATAATCTGGTCAAAAACGGTTCGAAGATTCCGGTGGTTTATTTCACCGAACTTCTTGCTGAAGCACTGGGAATAAAGGAGGTAAAGAATGTCTGAGAAGAACGATAACCTTCGCGATGAAGTGCTGAGGATGAGCGGTGTTAATCCGAGGAAATGCATGCGCTGCGGCAAATGCTCGGCAACCTGTCCGTCATATGACGAGATGGAATATCATCCGCATCAGTTTGTTTATATGGTTGAGACCGGAAACA
>JAGHSD010000084.1 GCA_018066045.1 Candidatus Darwinimomas equi
TCTTTTGCAGGAAGCACAGGTATATTTGCCGCATTTTCTCTTCTGGCAGGAGGAGTAGCCGCAATACTGTGGCTGCCGCAGATTTATGAATATACGATGACGGCATCGGCAGATTCGGATATTCCAAACACGGTATATTCCTATTTCTCCATGATCGATGTTTTTGCCCGTCATCTGGTAAATGTGGGAACTGAAACAGAACTTGAACACTGGCCGAATATATACTGCGGAGTTGCCGTCATCCCTCTTTCGGTTCTTTTTGCCGCAAACAGGAAAATATCAGTTAAGGAAAAATGTCTGTATTTCCTGACAGCATTTTTTATGGTTGCCAGTTTCTCGTTGAATATCCTGGCATTTTTCTGGCACGGTTTTCACTATCCGAATTCTCTTCCGTCAAGGCAGAGTTTTATCTACATTTTCCTTATATTATATATGGGATTCAGAGCAGTCGATCAGCTGGAGGGTAATAAGCTTAAGGATATCGGAATAGCTTTAATCGTATCGGCGGCATTCATTCTGTTTGCACAGAAGTTCAATGATACCGACTATTATGAATGGAGTGTATGGTATGTATCGCTTGGATTTATCGCGGTATATTCACTTCTTCTTTATCTTTACAGATCGGGAAAGCTTAACGTTAATGCCGCAACGTTTATTGTTCTAGCTGTGGTGAGCATAGAGGCCGCGGTGAATATGACAACTACCGGAATATCCTGCACAAGCAGAGATCAGTATCTTAGTGATAATGAGAATACGAGAGCCGTAGTCAGATATGTAGAGGACGATAAAGATTTTTACCGTTTTGAAAAGACTCCGGGAAAGAGCAAGGATGACGGAGCATGGATGAATTTTCATTCGGTTTCACTGTTTGCATCAACGGCGCATGCTGATATGTCCAAACTGTTTGCTGAGTTAGGATGTGAATCTTCGGTAAATGCTTATTCTATAGTCGGTTCTACTCCGCTGGTGGATGCACTGTTTGATATCAAATATTCCATACACACGGGTGCAAGCGATGATCCGTATCAGAAGCTTCTGTGCAGAAGCGGTGATATGCAGCTGTACAGAAACGAGTACTGTATGCCGTTGGGCTATATGCTTCCGAAAGATATAGATAAGAAATGGATCATGGACATGGACAGCCCGGTGCTGGTACAGAATCAGCTTTGCAAAGTACTCGGAACCCAAGACGTGCTGAAACAGGTTGACGGGTTCAAAGAGGGCGGCATATATTCATTTACGGTTCCTGAAGACGGACTCTATTATGCTTTTTCCGAAAATAAGGGTACGGATGAGATAGAAGTCAGAAGAGGGGACGAAAGCAAAAAATACGAGAACATGAAGCGGGGATACTTCATTGAACTCGGATGGCTGAAAAAGAATGAAATAATTGATTTTGTATCTGCAGACAAAACGGAACTGATGGTTCATGCGTACAGATTCAATTATGAGGCTTTGGCAGAGATCACTGAAAAACTTTCTCCGGGCAAGGTAACCGTCACCGGATATGATGATACACATGTTTATGCGGATATAGATGTTGCGGAAGGTGAAGACGGAATGCTGATGATGACGATTCCGTATGATTCCGGATGGAAGGTAAATGTTGACGGTCAGCCGACGGAGACATATAAAGCACTGAATGCATTCATCGGATTTGATCTGAAGGCAGGAAAACACAAGATAACCATGGAGTTTTATCCGTGCGGACTGCAAAACGGAATGTACGCATCGTGCGCATGTATAGGAATTCTGATTATTATTGCTATAATCACTCTGGTTGTCGGAATCGTCAGGAAGAAGAAACAAGGTGATACGGAGCAGGAACAGGAAGTACTGAAACTTCCGGAACCGATAATACAGACGGTCAAGGCTTCGGACAATGAGATAAAAGACCAAGAGGAAAAGGAAGAACCCGAACAACAGGAGCCTTTCGAATCTGATGACGGTAAACCTGATAATCAGGAAACAGGTGAACCCGAAACAGGAAAACCGGAAGAAGAAAGTTCTGAGGCAGACGAAAAACCCGAAGAACCCGAAGAGAAACTGATGCCTAAGGGGGTTTCACACGCAAGGCAGCGTTCAAGGTCAAAAGGATAATTGACAAGTTAGCCTGGGCTAACTATAATGAGAGTTAGCTTAGGCTAACTCTTTTTATCTAATAGTAAAGTGCTTATATAAGATTTCAACCGGCATAAATATGCTGTGAAAAGAAAGGATTGTCATGACTCTGAAAGACCTAAAACCGGGACAGTCAGCTTCGATTATCGAAGTCGGCGGACAAGGAGCGCTGCGACAGCATTTTCTTGATATGGGTGTAATTCCGGGTGCAGAAGCAACGATGATTAAATATGCGCCGATGGGTGACCCGATAGAATTGAGAATTCATGGGTATGAGCTTACTCTGAGGCTGGATGATGCGGCAAAGATTCAAACAGGTGAACCGTATGTGGCAGCCGAAACAGAAAAACATAAAAAAGGAATAAAACAATCTGAACACCCCGGACTCGGTGAAGGCGGAAGGTATCACGTGAAATCCGATGCCAATCCTCTGCCCAGGGATGAATTGCTGACCTTTGCACTGGTGGGTAATCAGAACTGCGGCAAAACAACACTGTTTAATGCACTTACAGGAGCCAACCAGCATGTCGGTAATTTTCCCGGAGTAACTGTTGACTCAAAGAGCGGACATATACTCAGACACCCGGAGGCACTGATAACGGATCTTCCGGGAATATACTCGCTTTCGCCGTATTCGGCGGAAGAGATTCTGTCAAGGGATTTCATAATAAATGAAAAACCGAGAGGCATTATAAATATTATAGATGCCACAAGCATTGAGAGGAGCCTTTACCTGACTCTTCAGCTCATGGAACTTGATGTACCTATGGTACTTGCGCTTAACTTCTTTGAAGAAGTCGAAAACAACGGCGGATCGATTGATGTTAACGCAATGGAGGGACTGCTGGGAATTCCCGTAGTACCGATATCGGCGATTAAAGGTGACGGTGTTGCGGAACTGGTTAATCATGCTCTGCATGTGGCCCGAAACCAGGAACGTCCGGGACGCAGAGATTTCTGCGATTCGGAATTCAGAGGAGGTGCGGTACATCGTACAATTCATGGAATAACGCACCTTATTGAAGACCATGCGATAAATGCGGGGATAGCGCCAAGGTTTGCCGCAACAAAACTGATTGAGGGCGACAGTCTCATATACGACAAGCTTAAGCTCTCACAGAATGAAAAAGAGACAATAGAACATATGGTCATTACCATGGAGGAAGAGGGCGGACTGGACCGGAGTGCGGCAATTGCCGATATGAGATATTCCTTCATTATGGCCCTTTGCGACAAAACCGTTATTAGGGTTACAGAAAGCAAAGAGCAGATGAGAAGCCGTATGATAGATAAAGTGCTTACGGGAAAATACACGGCAATCCCGTCGTTTATCATTATTATGGCGCTGGTATTCTATCCTACATTCAATGTAATAGGGGCATTTTTCCAAAGCCTTCTTGAAAAGGGTATAGAAATGCTTACGCTTCTGGTCGACAATGCTCTGACTGCAGCCAATGTAAATGAAGCGGTGCATTCTCTGATTATAGACGGAATATTTACCGGAGTAGGCGGAGTATTGAGCTTTATTCCTGTGATTCTGATTCTTTTCCTGTTCCTGAGTATACTGGAGGACAGCGGATACATGGCAAGAGTGGCGTTCGTTATGGATAAACTGCTCAGGAAGATCGGATTATCAGGACGAAGCATAGTGCCGATGCTTATCGGATTCGGATGCACAGTGCCCGGAGTCATGGCTACAAGAACGCTTCCGTCCGCAAGGGACAGGAAGATGACTATCATTCTTACGCCTTTTATGAGCTGTACGGCAAAGCTTCCGATTTATGGATTCTTTACAAGCATGTTCTTTCCGGAGCATGCAGGATTAGTGATGATAGGACTCTATCTTTTGGGAATAATAACGGCTATCGTGATTGCGCTTATTTCCAAAAACACGATGTTTAAAGGAGAGGCGATTCCGTTTGTTATGGAACTTCCCAATTACAGGATGCCGGGATTCAGGAATACAGTTATGCTGCTTTGGGATAAAGCTAAGGATTTCCTTGAAAGAGCATTTACAATTATATTGATTGCTACGGTTATCATATGGTTCCTTATGACATTCAGCTGGAATCTGTCTATGGTGAGCGATGCACAGCAGAGCATGCTGGCCTCTATCGCAGGTAAAATCGCTCCGGTGTTCACGCCTCAGGGATTTTCTGACTGGCGCATTGTTACCGCACTTATTTCAGGATTTATGGCAAAGGAAAGCGTAGTTTCATCGCTCCTTGTTCTTTTCGGCAGCAGGGCAGCTGTTTCTGCTATACTTACTGTTCCTTCGGCAGCGGCATTGCTGTCATTTTGCCTGCTTTATACTCCGTGTATTGCGGCAGTGGCATCAATAAGAAGAGAGCTCGGATGGAAATGGGCGATTGGTCTTGTCATCTTCCAGTGCATATTAGCATGGATAATATCGCTGGCTGTATATCTGATAGCGGGAGGTCCTGTACTATGAATACTGTAAGCATCATACTGATCATTATTATAGCGGCGGCAGTAGTCTTCGCGGCGGTACGGTCATGGAAGAACAGGGGCAGATGCGGAGGCTGCAAAGGAGATTGCGAACACTGTTCGAAAAAGATATAATAAGTACATGAAGAAATTTTTTAAAACTCTATGGAGCATAGTATGGCCGGTAGTGATATATGTTATTTTAGCGGTCATTGTAGAGACGGCATTCAGCATTTCGATGGTATTCCGTCAGTATTTTGAGACGGGCTCGTTTGATCTGAATGCGATAATGGATGCGGTTGTTCAGAAAAGCCTGTATACCACTGGGATAGTTAACCTTATTTCCATTATTATTTTTGCCCTGATAATAAGGTCCGATAGAAAGAAATATCCCGGGCCATCTGATGTGCAGTATCCGAATATCACTCTGGCGGCCGTTATGGCGGCGGTAGGCGGATGCCTTGTGGGAAACATCATTCTGTCTGCCAGCGGAATACTGGAATCGGATGAGGCATTTAATGTTATCAATGATGCCATACTGCAATCATCCGTATGGGTACAGATAGCAGTAGCGGTTGTACTCGGTCCGATTACCGAGGAACTGCTTTTCAGAGGTATAGTATATAAAAGAGTAGATCGTGCATACGGATTCTGGCCGGCGGCTATTGTGTCTTCACTTGCATTCGGGGCGCTTCACGGGAATCTGTCACAGTTCATCTATGCTGCTCTGTTAGGAATGCTGCTGGCGTACGCATATCATAAGTCCGGACGCCTGTGGGTATGCATACTCATGCATATGATAGCCAATGCGGCGTCACTGGCAATAGATTCACTGATAATGCTGGTTCCCGATCCCGATGCCGCGACAATCGTACTGCTCATAGTCGGAGCGGCACTGCTTGCTGCAGGA
>JAGHSD010000165.1 GCA_018066045.1 Candidatus Darwinimomas equi
GTTAACAGCTATTAAAAATTATTAACAAAATTTCATTTTGTGGTAGTAACGTTGTATTCTGTTACGTCCAACAGATCAATCCCTTGGATATCTCTAATGAACCAGGCAATTAAACACTTTTCAATAACGTCGATTAACGATAATTAATGTTCAGAAATTTGTTGTACATTTTGTTGTACTAGTCCAACATGGTCCTCAAATCCCCTTGATTTTACGTTGTTTTTTGCTCGATGGTCCTCATTGTCGGGAACAGCAGGACATCTCTGATCGCTGCACTGTCGGTCATAAGCATGCACAGACGGTCGATACCGTATCCGATACCTCCTGTCGGCGGCATACCTATCATGAGTGCATTCAGGAAATCTTCATCCGTATGCTGTGCTTCCTCGTCTCCCTCTGCAGCCAGAGCATCCTGTGCCGCGAAGCGCTCTCTCTGATCTATCGGATCATTCAGCTCGGAGTAAGCATTTGCCATCTCCCATCCGTTCATGTAGAATTCAAATCTTTCCACGTAACGCGGATCGGAAGGTTTCTTCTTCGTAAGCGGTGATATCTCTATCGGATGATCTATTACAAATGTCGGCTGGATCATATGATCCTCGCAGAACTCCTCGAAGAAGAGGTTGATGATATCGCCTCTCTTATGACGCTCTTCGAATTCCACGCCCTTTTCCTTTGCAATGGCTCTTGCCTCTTCAAGAGTATCTATCCTGTCGAAATCAACTCCCGCATATTCCTTGATGGCATCGATCATTCTTACTCTTGCAAACGGCTTGCCGAGATCCATCTCGATGCCGTTGTAAGTGATCGTTGTTGAACCTGTAACTTCCTTAGCTACGGTTCTGTACATCTCCTCTGTCTGATCCATCATGCCGTTGTAATCTGTATATGCCTGATAGAGTTCCATCAGCGTGAACTCGGGATTGTGTCTGGTATCAAGTCCTTCGTTTCTGAATACACGTCCGATCTCATATACTCTCTCGAGTCCGCCTACGATAAGTCTCTTAAGGTAAAGCTCCAGACTTATACGAAGCTTCAGATCTTCATCGAGTGCATTGAAATGCGTCTCGAAAGGTCTTGCAGCCGCGCCGCCGGCATTGGACACAAGCATCGGTGTTTCGACCTCGATGAATCCCTTGCTGTCAAGAAATCTTCTTATGGTCGATATGATCTGTGAACGTTTGATAAATGTATCCTTAACTTCGGGATTCATGATGAGATCAACGTAACGCTGACGATATCTCAGTTCTGTATCCGTAAGTCCGTGGAATTTCTCCGGAAGCGGCTTGAGTGATTTTGACAGCAGCACCATCTCTTTTGCATGGATGGATTTCTCTCCCGTCTTTGTCTCGAATACGAAGCCCCTGAGTCCTACGAGGTCTCCGATATCCATCTTCTTGAATTCTTTGTATTCATCCTCACCCAGGTCATCGCGCGAAACGTATATCTGGATATTGCCGTTGCGGTCCATGACGTTGGCAAATGATGCCTTGCCCATGATTCTCTTGCTCATGAGACGGCCCGCGATCGACACGTCCTTTCCCTCAAGTTCCGCAAAGTTGTCGGTGATATCCTTTGTATGATGTGTTACATCGTATTTGGTGATGACGAACGGGTCTTTTCCTGCTTCACGAAGTTCGCTCAGCTTGTCAAGACGGACCTGCATAAGTCTGTCAATGTCCTGCTCCTGTTCAGCCTTCGGATTCATTTCCTGATTTTCAGCCATAACTGTTCTCCTGCTTATTCTTCTTTCGTAATCTTCAAAATCTTGTATTTAAGCGTTTCGTCACCTAACTGCACCTTGACTGTCTCACCTTCTTTATGTCCCATGATTGCCTTGCCTACAGGTGATTCATTGCTGATGCTTCCGCCAAGTGATGCGGCTTCTGTTGAACCTACGATCTTAAACTCTAAATCTTCTTTTTCCGTCATGTCACGAATCCTGACGATGCATCCGATACTTACCGCATCCGTGCTTGCCTCGTCTTCATCTACTACTTCTGCTTTTTTAAGAAGTGACTCGAGCTCCTCAATACGCGCCTCGATGTCTCTCTGCTCGTCCTTGGCTGCATCGTATTCCGCATTCTCGGAAAGATCTCCCTGCTCACGTGCTTCCTTGATCTTAAGAGCGATATCATGACGTTTGTTTACCTTGAGGTCCTGCAGTTCGTCCTCGTATTTCTTGAGTCCTGCGTAGGTTAAGATAATTTTGCCCTCTGCCATATTTCTTCCTCCAAAAAACTTTTATAACTCCGGCTTATGCCGTGCGTTCCGCACGATTATAATCGCTGAAAATGTTTATGTCAATTGTTTTCAGTGAATATTTACTTCTGCCGTGATTTTCTTCTCGATTTCCTCTGCTTCGGCGAGTGTCGGAGCTCCGATTCCTATATAAAGCTTGAGCTTCGGCTCGGTTCCGGACGGGCGAAGCACTACCATGCCGTTTCCTTCTAAAACGTACTTGATAACATTTGATGCCGGGATGTCTTTGTACCCGTTAATGTAATCCTGAACCTCCACTACAGGGATTCCGGCAAATGCTGACACGGTGCTGTTTCTGAAGCTTTCCATGATTCCTTTCATGGTATCGAATCCGCTGGCTCCCGGGAACTCATATGAGTGTGTCGTATTGATATAATATCCGAACTCTTTGTAGATTCCGTCAAGCACATCAAGAAGGCTCAGTCCCTTGCCTTTGTAATATGCGAACATCTCAGCTACCATGAGTGATGCACTTACCGCACACTTATCTCTTACATGGGTTCCGAGCATGTAGCCGTAGCTTTCCTCGTATCCGAAGATGTATCTGTCTTCCTCACCTTTTTCGCAGAGCTTCGTAACTACCGGTGCGATGTTCTTGAATCCTGTCAGTACGTCTACAACTTCCACTCCGTACTTTCCTGCGATCTTGTAGATCATATCCGTACTTACTATAGACTTCACACATAGCGGTCTGCCCGGCATTTTCCCTGTTTCCATGCGGCGCCTGCATATCCAGTCAAGAAGCAGCATGCCTGTCTGGTTTCCGTTGATGAGTGTAAAGTCATCTCCGTCCTTTACTGCGATGCCCATGCGGTCTGCGTCTGGGTCGGTGGCAATGAGTATGTCTGCGCCTTTCTCTCTGGCTGCACGGAGTCCTGTTTCCATGGCTTCACGGATCTCAGGGTTCGGGTACGGGCATGTCGGGAAGTCTCCGTTCGGTTCCGCCTGCTCTTCAACCAGCACGATATTTGTAAATCCGTTTCTCTTAAGGCATGTGGTCACGCACTTGAGTCCCGTTCCGTAAAGCGGTGTGTATGCGATCTTGACTGACTTGTCGATATCGTCTCCGCAGAGCGACCATGCCGATGCGGCCGTGATGAACTCGTCGCGTACTTCGTCGGGGATGTATTCTATCTTGCCTTCCGCGAGTCCCTGCTCAAATGTGTATGCGTCGCCTGCCGGGAACATTTCCTCTTCTTCAATATATTCAAGTACTGCCGATGCGGCTGCCTCGTCGATCTGGCATCCGGTCGGGTCATATGCCTTATATCCGTTGTACTTCGACGGGTTGTGGCTTGCGGTTATGACGACGCCTCCGTCACATCCGTAGTAACGCACTGCAAATGACAGCAACGGTGTGGGCATCAGCTCCGGCCAGATGTAAACATGGATTCCGTTTGCGGCCATGATGCGTGCGGTCTCTTTCGCAAACACGTCTGATTTGTGTCTGCTGTCATATGCGATGGCAATTGCGGGATCGTCGCTCAGCGTGCACAGATATTTCGCGTATCCTCTTGTGGCACGTGCAACGGTGTAGATGTTCATCCTGTTGGTTCCTGCGCCGAGTATGCCTCTGAGTCCTGCGGTTCCGAACTCCAAGTCTCTGTAGAATCTGTCGTTGATCTCTTCGTCGTTTCCTTTTATCGATCTTAAATCGTTTACTAAGTCCTCGTCCGTGATCGGAGCCTTCATCCACTCTTCATAAAGCTTACGTACCTTATCGTCCATATATGCTCTCCTTTATTGCCTTCGCCATGTATTCTATTTTGCTGTCTGTCATTCCGGGATATACTCCAACCCAGAATGTGTCTTTCATAATTCTGTCTGTCACTGCAAGATCCGATACTGTTCTGTATCCCCTGCCGCCTGCTCTCATCTGATCGAAGCAGGGATGTTTGGTGAGGTTGCCGGCGAACAGTCTTCTTGTCTGCACGTTCTTTGCTTCGATCGCGGATACCACGTCGGCCGCAGCCGCGCAGCTGTCGGCGCCTCGCGGGCCGTCAGCATTTCTCACGGTTATCATGAATCCGAACCAGCTCGGATCTGAATCCTTCAGCGGCTCCGGAAGTATGAGTCTGTCAGTCGTATCCGCAAGGAGTTCTTTCAGCCTGTTCCAGTTGGCTTTTCTTGCCTCGACGAATTTCGGGAATTTGTCAAGCTGTGCACAGCCTATCGCTGCCTGCATATCCGTCGCCTTGAGGTTGTATCCGAAATGCGAATAGACGTATTTGTGGTCATAGCCTTTCGGGAGTTCTCCGTACTGTCCGTCGAATCTGTGTCCGCAGAAGTTATCGCGTCCCGGCGGACATACGCAGTCGCGTCCCCAGTCGCGCATGGATCTTATGATTCTGGCAAGAAGCGGGTCGTTCGTATATACCGCACCGCCTTCGCCCATGGTCAGGTGATGGGGCGGGTAGAAGCTGCTCGTTCCGATGTCTCCGATGGTTCCGGTGAACCGGCCGCCGACCTTACTTCCCAATGCGTCGCAGTTATCTTCGATCAGCCAGAGTCCGTGTCTGTCACAGAATGCCTTGACTGTCTTTATATCAAACGGGTTGCCGAGCGTGTGTGCCAGCATGACCGCTTTGGTCTTAGGAGACAATGCTTCTTCAAGCTGTGTGACATCTATGTTGTACTGCGGTATCGTCACGTCGCAGAATACCGGGACTGCTCCGTACTGCAGCATGGGCGTCACCGTGGTCGGAAATCCGCATGCCACCGTGATGATCTCGTCTCCCGGAAGTATCTGTCTTTCTTTCAGAAGAGGAGAAGTGAGCGTCATGAATGCAAGGAGGTTCGCGCTTGATCCCGAATTGACAAGGCTCACCGACTTTACTCCTAAATACTCGCCTAATTTCTTCTCGAACTCATCGGTATATCGTCCTGCCGTAAGCCAGAAATCCAGTGCGCTGTCGACCAGGTTCTTCATCTCCTCACTGTCGTATACTCGTCCGGCGTAATTGATCCTGTCGCCCGGCCTGAATTCTTTATCCGTGCCGGTGTTATGATACTTCTCGCAGTATTCGCCTACAAGCTCCAGTATTCTCTCTCTGTCTTCTCTCTCGTTTTCTGACATCATATCTGTCTCTCCATTACCCCGATCACGTCTCCGCCTGCGGCATATGTCTTTGACCACTCAACGGTACGTGCTATCGCGGTTTTTATATCGTATTTCGGTTTCCATCCGAGTACGGTCTTTATCTTCGTACAGTCTAACTTCAGAAGGCCTGCCTCGTGAGGTCCGTCATCCGCATGACTTTCCCAGTGTGCTCCGTCTCCCCATTCTCTGCAGAAGATGTCCGTAAGTTCTCCGACCGTGATGCAGTCTTCGTTCTCCGGTCCCACGTTATAATATCCTGCAAGTTTTCTGTCCTCATACTGCTTCTGCGCGATCAGCAGGTATGCGTACAGCGGATCAAGCACTAACTGGAACGGTCTTACCGCATCGGGATTTCTGACTGTTATCGTCTCACCTGCGATGGCTGCCCTTACGCAGTCCGGTATTATACGGTCTTTCGAGAAGTCTCCGCCGCCGATAACATTTCCCGCTCTTGCCGTCGATACCGGAATCCCGGCATCGTCAAAGAACGATCTCCTATAGGAGTGTGTCACCAGCTCCGAGCATGACTTGGAATTGGAATACGGATCATATCCGTCAAGCTTGTCATCCTCCGTATATCCTCTGTCGGTCTCGACATTCTCATAAACTTTGTCGGTCGTCACGTTCAGCACCGATCCGACACTGTCAACCGATCTTACGCACTCAAGCAGGTTTACCGTTCCCATGACATTGGTCTCATAGGTATACTGCGGAAGCTTGTATGACACTCTTACCAACGGCTGTGCCGCCATGTGTATTACTATGTCGGGCTTTGCCTGTCTGAAGGCTTTCCTGAGTGCATCGAAATCACGCACATCTCCGATGACGGAATTCATGTCACCGGCAACCTGTGAGATATCAAACAGGTTCTCTTCGCACTCCGGCTTCAGGGAATATCCTGTCACATCCGCACCGGCCATGATAAGCATCTTTGAAAGCCAGCTTCCCTTGAATCCGGTATGTCCCGTTATGAATACTTTTTTGTTTTTATAAAAATCAAGCATCTGTGTCTTTCCTCCAACACCGGAAGATTCCTCCTGTTACCATACCTTCCGCGGCGCTGCCGTCCGTTACCAGATCTTCCAGGGCGCGCTGCCGCTCTCCCACATCTCTTCAAGAAGTTTCTTCTCACGCAGTGTGTCCATGCACTGCCAGAAGCCTTCATGTCTGTAGCACATCAACTGTTCGTTCTGTGCCATGTTCTGGATCGGTTCTTTTTCGAAAATGCACTCGTCACCGCCGAGATAATCGAACACTTCCGGATTCAGAACCATGTATCCGCCGTTGATGATCTCACCGTCCTGATCCTCTTTCTCTCTGAATGCGGTCACCATTCCGTTCTCCGCTATATCAAGCGTTCCCTTTGACTGTCCGAAGTTGATGGCCGTGAGTGTTGCGATCTTTCCGTGTTTTTCATGGAACGCGATCAGTTTGTTAAGATCCACGTTGCAGACTCCGTCACCGTATGTCAGAAGGAAAGGCTCATTTCCCACGTACTTCTGGATACGTTTGATTCTTCCGCCGGTCATGGTGTTGAGTCCCGTATCTACCAGCGTTACTTTCCACGGCTCCACGCGGTTATCAAGTACCTTCATGGTATTTGACTTAAGGTCGAATTCCACGTCGCTGTTGTGAAGATAATAATCCGCGAAGTATTCTTTCACCACGTACTGCATGTATCCGAGACATATGATGAAATCGTTGAATCCGAATGATGAATAGTATTTCATGATATGCCAGAGGATCGGCTTGTCCCCGATCTCAACCATCGGCTTTGGTTTAAGATCGCTTCCTTCACTTATCCTGCTTCCGAAACCGCCTGCTAATATTACGACTTTCATAGTTTTCTCCTCACTCGCGGAACGATGTTCCGCTGTTATCTCAGCTGCTTTTATTTCCGGTTATCACTCGCGGAATGAATATGTCTCCGCGGTCTCATATATTATCTCCGAACCTTTGTCCGTGAATTCAAACGGGATGTAGAGCAGATCGCTCATCGCATCAAACACTTCTTTCCGGCGTTCACGCGGAACATAGAACAGAAGGAATCCTCCTCCTCCCGCGCCTAAGAGCTTTCCTCCTGATGCTCCGGCCTTTAAAGCCTTTTCATAATACATATCTATCCTTGATGTCGATATGTTGCTTCCGGTCTGCCTCTTGAGTTTCCATGTGACATCCAACAGTCTTCCGAAATCATCCGGGTCGCCGTCTGTCAGTATTCTCTGTGCATCATCGACCAGTGCCAGCATTTGACATAATTCTTTTTCTTTCTCCGAAACAGGCTTTGCCTCTTTCTGTATATCCGCTGATATTCTCGTAAAGCCGGTGAAGAACAGCATCAGGTTATCATTTAACTTCTTCTTTTTTTCTGCTGCGATATCAAGCGGTATCACCTCGTATGAATCGCTGCTGAAGTTGATTCTGTTGAAGCCGCCGAATGCTGCCGCAATCTGATCCTGCCAGCCGCCCGCTTCGCCGCACAGAACTCTTTCCACATAGATGGCTTCGTCTGCCAGCTGTTTCGAGTCTGCGGTCTTGCCTTTGAGTCTGTGAAATGCGTTCAGCATGCCTACGGCAAATGATGAGCTGGTGCCGAGTCCCGAACGTGCGGGCAGATCCGCTTCATACGTAAGCCGGATGTCTCTGATGTCCAGATACTTCATGGCGTTTCTTACAAGCGGGTGCTCCAGGTCTGCGGATTCGGTGACCCGCTCTATCTTCGAATATGCCACTTCACTGTGGTAGTCAAAGAACGGCGGGAGGTGTCTGACCGTCGTATAACAGTACTTGTCAAACGAAGTCGAGATGACGCTGCCCCCGAATCTGTTAAAGAATTCAGGCATGTCCGTCCCGCCTCCGAAAAAGCTCATTCTGAATGGTGTCTTTGCTATTATCATTTGTTTTTACTTATCCTTCCGTTCTTCCTGAAGACCCATATCCGGCTGAAAACATAGTTAAGTATGACTACCACGACTCCCGATATGAGTTTCATCAACATACCGTTATAGTGAAGAAGATCAACTGTGATCCCCATAATTATTTCTTCCAGGATCAGCGTAAAAACGCGGACACCGACGAATTTGATAATTTCCGGTATAACAATTTTAACGGTCCATGTCTTCGATGCAAATACCCATATCTTGCTGGTTATGAATGATACGGTGACCGCTGCTATCCAGGAAATTGCATTGCTTATAAGATTCGGGATGTGCAGGACGTCATAGCACAGCCAGTATGTACCGAAGCTGACAAGCGTGGTAAGTGCCCCGAATACCAGATAATCTATTATGTGTTTGTTTTTTATATAAAATGCTTTTATGCCGTCCGACCTGCGCATTATCTGAGATGCTCCTTAAGTGTGTGTTTCTTGAAAGCTTCAAAGCTCTTGTCGCTGATCACATGCTCTATCTTGCATGCATCTTCTGCCGCGGTCTTCTCGTCAACACCTATGCTCATAAGATGCTGGGTGATGGTCTTATGTCTGTCGTATATTTTCTCTGCTATCCTGCGGCCCTCATCGGTCAGTGTGATATTTCCGTCCTTGTCAACCAGAATAAAGCCGTCACTTTTCAGCAGACCCACGGCTCTGCTGACACTCGGCTTTGAAAAACCCATCTGTTTGCTGATTTCTATCGCCCTTACCTGATTTCCTGTTTCAGACAATAATAAAATTGTCTCCAGGTACATCTCTCCGGACTCCTGCAGATTGCTCATAACATATTACCTCAACATAATTCTACCACAAGAAGCATTCAAATGCTATAATACTCTTATGTCAGACAAAAAACGATCACCGATGGAAATATATAATGCAAGAGCAGTCCAACCGGATTTCTGTCATCTGAACGACATATCCGAATCTCTGCAGTACATGATCCTTTCGCTTGAGGATATGACTTTTTATGCCCATAACGGCGTAGTTACCGCAGCTATGTGGCTCTCTTTCCGTAAATCACTCAGGACAGGCCATCTGTACGGCGGCAGTACCATAACGCAGCAGCTGGTCAAGAATCTGTATTTCACTTTTGAAAAAAGCTGGGTTCGCAAGGCCAGAGAAATCGTGATTGCCAGGAAATTCGAGAAACAGCTGTCCAAGACTCAGATTCTTGAGCTTTATCTGAATATAATCTATTTCGACAACGGACAATACGGAATAAGCAATGCCAGCCGGTTCTATTTCGGAAAGGCTCCCTCAGAGCTGACCTTCAATCAGGCGATTTTTCTTTCGGTATTGCTTCCGGTCGTAGGAATATACAATCCTTTGTACCATCCCGAAGAATACTCGCGGTACCGCGACAAAAAAATACATGCCGTATTCCGTTACAATCCTCTGTACGAAAGCATGCGGTATGAGCTTGAAAAACACGGCCCCGGCTGTCTGGATGAGGAATTGTGCAAAGCCTCCGCAGAAACGGATAAATACAACCGCCCCGGCCCCATGATCAATGAAAGATTCGGCCCCGGCATGCCGGAATCACTGATTTGTGAACACTAGGGACTGTCCCTGGTGTTCTTTGTATTTTTTTTGTACAAAGTACATCAGGGACTGTCCCTGGTGTTCTTTTTCTCCTTTTTTACATAAAAAAAGTACATCAGGGACAGTCCCTAATGTACTTTTTCAATCCTGCCTACGGCTATCAATACGCCGTCTGATACTTCTTTAAAGGGCCGGCATGTTCCGAATATGGCAATGTCATCGTCGAACTTCAGATCATACTTCGGGCGGAACGGGCACATCTTTTCGATTGCCGCTTTCCATTCCCGGAAGATTCTTTCATCTTTCAGGGGCTGAAGCATATAGATACACTCTTTCGGAAAATGCATGGTTCCCCATATCCTGATATCATAATCCGCATCCGGGGTCTTTAAATTGATCACCGGGTTTCTGTCAACGAATCCCTTATCATAATAATAATACGTTATATATGCAAACATGCTGTTGTCTTTCATATTGTGTCCGACGAAATAAACTCTCTTCCCCGGAAACTCATCTTCAAACTCAGCATATATGCATCCGTGAGGTGATTCTTCACAGCTGAAATTATGACGCAGATAATACCCGTCATCGCGTCCCTTTACTACAGGGTAACTGATTGATGTATCGTCAAGATAAATCCACCCGATCGTATCGGGGTTTATCTTCTTCAGAAACCCGAAATCTATATCCGGCCACTCAATCACTGGAAAAAGCGTGCTCCGAAGATGCTTCTGTTGATATCTTCAGCATCCATGGAATATTCTGTTCTGGTATCTCCGCCTGCTCCTGCTCCTCCGTAGATCTTCTCAAGATCTTCAGGGGTCAGTTTACGGATCTTTTCAAGTTCCCTCTTGATTTCCTCATCAAGTTTATTTCTCTCGTTGATATCTCCCATTTTTTCTCCTTTCCGGATAGCATTTTTCTTTTATAAAAATGCCGCACATCTAATCATAATATGCTCTCATATTTTTTATACAATGTCAAGTAAATTACCCGTTAACGGAATGAATACGGAACGGTTCCGTCCCATCCTCCGCGTTCCAGGAATTCCTTATCATACTCCCATAAACCATACTTATCAATCAGATCGAGTACTTTCCGTACGTATAGAAAATCCCCCTCAATATCAGTATGCGGTGCGTATGTCGGCAGAAGCTCAATCATCTGGTGTACAGCATCATTTCTTGCCTCCTCTGCCGTCAGTCCCGACGAGACATGATTCAGAACCCCCGCATGCCTGTATTCCCTCGTCGCCCAGAAATTCCATCCGTAATGTCTGAGGCTCATAAGAAATCCGCTTCCGTAATCTCCGGCCTGGATGTAATCGGCAAATGCACGTCTGTCGTCACAGTTGTGTCCTGTGTATTTTGTTCCGTCCCAGAAAGTTATCGTTTTTCCTATGGCACGGGGATTGATTTTCATACCGAAAAAATTGTAATGATTTTCCGCAAGACTGCTCATTCCGTATGCACTCTCCAAAGCAGCCATGCCGGCTGTTACGGACGGATATATGCCGGTGTGCAGCGATTCGCTGATACAGGCATGCCTGAGACATCCTATCCATTCCCTGTTACGTTCTCTGATTACATTTATATCCATCCTGTGTCACCTCATAAAAAAGTCTTTCGTATTTCTTTATTGTATCATCCCATGAATAATTTTTCAGCATATGTTCTCTCGCTTTTGTTCCGTATTCATGAATCGTTTCTTTCAAAAATCCGTCTGCTTCTTCTATCCTCCCGCTGAGTTCCTCTGCATCGGCGAAATACATGGCCGCGTCTCCTCCGACCTCTCTGTTGAATCTGCTGTCAAACAGTATATTAACATCCGTCACAGACATCGCCTCTAACAGTCCCGGATTCGTACCGCCTACCTTATGCCCGTGAATGTAACCGTGTGCATACTTCCTGATATATTTCAGCAGTTCGCTGTCATATACCGTTCCGGCCATCTTCACACGCGCATCTTTCCCGTACTGTGTACTCTCTTTTATATGTTTATGAAATGACGGCTTCTCCTCGGAATAATTGGTGATTACCAAAAGATCCCTTGCGGATGATGAAGCCATAAATCCCCTGAACATCATCTCATAATTGTTCACCGGTGTATATCTGCCGAGTACCAGATAATATCCGTCTTTTCTGATCTTCCATTTATCAAAAAACAGTCTCACTCTGTCCGGCACAGGTTCCGGCAGTTCTTCAACCGGGCATGCGCCGTACGGTATGTATTCTTTCCGGACCTTCTTTGCTCCCGGCATCCTATCGTATATATCCCTGATTTTTTCGGAATCACAGATCAGACAGTCTGCCGCACCGGACATGAAATGCGCTGAAATATACAGATACATCTGAGCAAGTACATTCCATTTGGTACGCTTCCATTCCATACCGTCCGGATTCTCGATTACCCTGATTCCCTGTTTTTTTATTCCCGGTTTCTTTAGCCACACCAGCGGTCCGATTCTCATGCCGAGATACAGAAGTACGGGGTTGCTTATGCCGTTCTCTTTGATATAATTCAGCGCGTAAGCCGTGCATTTTGCATCATAGATCATCATGGTACTGCTGCCGCGTTTCTTCACGAATATGCGTATACGGGTCAGACCGTCAGCTTTCACGATTCCTTCTTCGCTTTTGCTGTGAACTATCTCAAATACATAATAAGACACACCGGGATCTTTACGGTTGTCTATAAGGCCATGGACAAATGTTTCCCAGCCTCCGTAATTCGCGGTGTATCCTTTTGAACCCAATACAAAAACATTGATTTTCTTCATGGCCGGTCTCCGCGCAGGAAATCCCACATCTTTTCAGTCGCTTTTTCAAAATCGACATCCACATATTCCATCTCGGCTCTTTTTGCTTCGCATGTGCCCGCCTCCGGCACATGATAAGTCTCAATATTCTTAATATCCGCTTTCATCCCGATACGCAGTAATTTCAGGCCTTCGATCAATCCGATATTGGTTTTTATATACTTCATGAATCTTATCCCGACTCCGACGATCTGAGTATAGGTAAGTTCATTTTTGAACTTGTCAGCCAGTATCTTCATAACATTGTTTATTCTGTTTTTTCGGGTGAGACATGTCCCCACTGTACGGTTCCTCGCATGTGCTACCGTCTGCATCCCGTTCAGATGACGCATACCTCCCGTTACGAGCGGCGGAACGTCATCATCTCTTTTGGATATTATCCTCACATTCGGAATCCATTCATCGATGTATTGTGCCTCTTCGTCAGTCAGCTCTATATCGATACCGCCGACGGAATCAACAAATTCGATCATATTGCTGATATTCATCATGATGTATTTCTTTATATTCAGGCGGAAATAATCGTTTATCACTTTTACCGCTAATTTCGGCCCGCCGTAGACGACAGGAGCATTCAGCTTGACATATCCGTATCCGTGTACGCCTACCAGTACATCCCTCTCCAGCGTGACCATCCTGATTTTTCCGGTCTTTCTGTTTATGGATACCACAATCATGGCGTCCGATCTCATGCACTTTTGTTTCTCCGTGGGATTCTCCACTTCGGAAATATTTGCCAGCACGTCACAGCCCATAATAAGGATGTTTTCGTATTTTTTCAGCTCTTTGCGATTCATGTATTTCTCAGCACCTGTCTACAGAAAATACTCTTCCAGTGTCAGTTTGTTTTTACTTATATACGTCGCGGCTTTTTCACCTACATACCTCAGATGCAACGGTTTATATCTGAATCCCGTCACATACCTTTTATTTCTCGGATACCTGACTATGAATCCGAAATAAGGACAGGCAACATGAATGATGCTGTATGCGCGATGCATATACTC
>JAGHSD010000141.1 GCA_018066045.1 Candidatus Darwinimomas equi
AACAAATGGGTGTATTTGTTTACAGAAGGTAACGCAGACATGAGAAACCTTTTAGGCGGCAAAGGTGCCAACCTTGCAGAGATGACCAATATCGGTCTTCCTGTACCACAGGGTTTCACAATCACAACAGAAGCTTGTACTCAGTACTATGAGGACGGAAGAAATATTAACGACGAGATCATGGGACAGATCATGGACTACGTCGGAAAGATGGAAGAGATTACGGGCAAGAAGTTCGGCGATGTTGAGAATCCGCTTCTTGTATCTGTACGTTCAGGTGCACGTGCATCCATGCCAGGTATGATGGATACAATCCTTAACCTCGGTCTTAACGAAGAGGTTGTTGAAACACTTGCAAAGAAATCCGGAAATCCCCGTTGGGCATGGGACTGCTACAGAAGATTCATCCAGATGTTCTCTGATGTAGTTATGGAAGTCGGCAAGAAGTACTTCGAGGCTCTTATCGATGAGATGAAAGAGAAGAAGGGCGTTAAGCAGGACGTTGAGCTTACTGCTGAAGATCTTAAGGAACTTGCAAATCAGTTCAAGGCTGAGTACAAGGCAAAGATCGGTCAGGACTTCCCGACAGATCCGAAGGTACAGCTTATTGAGGCTATCAAGGCTGTATTCCGTTCATGGGATAACCCGCGTGCAAACGTATACCGCCGCGACAATGATATTCCGTACTCATGGGGAACAGCTGTAAACGTTCAGTCTATGGCGTTCGGCAACATGGTGATGACTGCGGTACAGGCGTTGCATTTACACGTGATCCTGCAACAGGCGCAAAGGGTCTCTTCGGTGAGTTCCTTACAAACGCTCAGGGTGAAGACGTTGTTGCCGGTGTTCGTACACCTATGCACATCACAGAGATGGAGCAGAAGTTCCCGGAGGCATTTGCACAGTTCGTTGATGTTTGCAGAATCCTCGAAGATCATTACCGTGATATGCAGGATATGGAATTCACGGTTGAGCACGGAAAGCTTTACATGCTTCAGACACGTAACGGTAAGGGAACAGCCAAGGCAGCTCTTAAGATCGCATGTGACCTTGTTGATGAAGGCATGATCTCAGAAGAGAAAGCTGTTACCATGATAGATCCGCGTAACCTTGATTCACTTCTTCATCCGACATTCTCGGCTGCAGCACTTAAGAGTGCGGAAGTAATCGGCAAGGGCCTTGCAGCATCACCGGGTGCAGCAACAGGTCAGATCGTGTTCACAGCACAGGATGCCAAGGACTGGGCAGCAGCAGGCAGGAAGGTAGTTCTGGTTCGTCTTGAGACTTCACCGGAAGACATCGAAGGTATGAAGGCAGCTCAGGGTATCCTGACAGTCCGCGGCGGTATGACATCACACGCAGCAGTTGTTGCACGTGGTATGGGTACATGCTGTGTATCAGGATGTTCAGAGATCGACATCGATGAAGCTAAGAAGATGTTCAGACTTGGCGGACATGAGTATCATGAAGGCGATGTAATCTCATTCGACGGATCTACAGGTAAGATTTACGACGGTCAGCTGCAGACTGAAGATGCTTCTATCTCAGGCGAGTTCGGACGCATCATGGCATGGGCTGATAAGTATAGAACACTTAAAGTCAGGACAAATGCTGACACCCCGCGAGATGCCAAGAAGGCACGCGAGCTCGGCGCAGAAGGTATCGGCCTCTGCCGTACAGAGCATATGTTCTTCGAGGGCGACAGAATCGATGCTATCCGTGAGATGATCGTTTCTGATACAAAGGAAGAAAGAGAAGCAGCACTTGCAAAGATCGAGCCGCTTCAGCAGGGAGATTTCGAGGCACTTTACGAGGCACTTGAAGGAAATCCTGTAACAATCAGATTCCTTGATCCGCCGCTTCATGAATTTGCTCCTGTAGAGGATGAGGATATTGCCAAGGTTGCAAAGGCACAGGGCAAGACAGTTGAGCAGGTAAAGGCTATCTGTGCAGCACTTCATGAAGTTAACCCGATGATGGGACATCGTGGATGCCGTCTGGCAGTTACATTCCCGGAGATCGCAGTTATGCAGACAAAGGCTGTTATCAAGGCAGCTATCAACGTACAGAAGAAGCATCCGGACTGGAAGATCAAACCGGAGATCATGATCCCGCTTACAGTTGATGTTAAGGAATTCAAGTACTGCAGGAATTACGTAGTTGAGACAGCTGATGCTCTTATCAGGGAATCAGGAATCAACATGGAGTACGAAGTCGGTACTATGATCGAGATCCCGCGTGCAGCTCTTACAGCTGATGAGATCGCAAAGGAAGCTGAGTTCTTCTGCTTCGGTACAAACGATCTTACACAGATGACATACGGTTTCTCACGTGACGATGCAGGAAAGTTCCTCGGAGCTTACTACGATGCTAAGATTCTTGAGAGCGACCCGTTTGCAAAGCTTGATCAGGTTGGTGTCGGATCACTTATGAAGACAGCAGTTACACTCGGAAAGGGCACACGTTCTTCACTTCACTGCGGTATCTGCGGTGAGCACGGCGGAGATCCTTCATCCGTAGAGTTCTGCCATAAGATCGGTCTTGATTATGTATCATGTTCACCGTTCCGTGTTCCGATTGCAAGACTTGCAGCAGCTCAGGCAGCTATCAATAATAAGTAATAAAATTATTCAGCACTGCCCCTCAGGGCAGTGCTTTTTTCTGACAGGAACTGCGCCTGTCAGAAAAAAGAGCTCCGCGGGATGTGCACTCGCGCGCATGGAAATATGCCGCCGGGGCGACCGCGCCCGGCACGGGCATATCGCAGGCGATATGCATGTCTGGCAGGAAACAGTAATGAGGTAATACGCTATGCAGAATGTTTGGAATGAGACACTGGATTCTCTGAGAAAAAATCCGTCATACAGAAATATGTTTCATATGATGGAGCGTTTCGGGGGAGATACAGCTGCAGAAATGACAGACAGAAACGGGAAAGAGATAAAGCGTACATATCGTGAGTATATCGATATGTCGTACTCGGCGTGCGGAAATCTTCAGGCCGCACTTCCCGGTGAAGATACGAAGATTGTAGGTCTGCTTTACGATACCTGTATGGACTGGCCCGTTCTTATGTGGGGCATACTGATGTCGGGAAATATCCCGCTCCTTCTGAATCCCGCCCTCAATCCGAAGGTTCTTGATACCATCATGAAGGAAGCCGGAGCAGAAACCTACGTCGCAGCCGGGAAAAATGACGGCATAGAAGGAACATACATTCCGGCGGAAGATATACTCAAACCCGGCAGGCCCGGCGAAGAGAAATGGGGCCCGTACGTGGCACTGTGCACGTCAGGAACTACCGGAAGTTCGCGCATTTTCCTTTATGACGGTTTTACCATAGCGAGCCATATCCTCAGCTTTGACGAGGCAAAAAAGATCAACCCGGATATGCCGTTTATCGAGGATAAACCCTGCAAGCTCCTGGCATTTCTCCCGTTCCATCATGTATTCGGTTTCTCTGTCGTGTATGTTCTGTATTCGTGCACCGGCAAGACGCTTGTGTATATGAAGGACAAGAGCGTCGATACGATTCTGGGCACCTGCCGGAAACACGGTGTTACTCATCTGTACTGCATACCGATGTTCTTCAATGCGCTTGCGAACGGCATAGTAAAGAAGATGAACGGCAAGGACATCCACAGTCTTTCGTTTATCGCAAAACAGCTGATAAAGCAGAATACTCTGGGAACAAAAATCCGCTCGATGATAACGGGCGGCGGGCATGTGCCTGAGAGTACTCTGGATGTAATCAACGCGGTCGGTTATCCGCTCGTTAACGGTTTCGGAATGACGGAGACCGGAATTATCGCGGTGGAGCGTTCGCTTGATCCGGCGCAGCGCGTGAAGGGAAGCATAGGCATACCGTTCACGCTGACAGAATGGAAGATAGAATCCGATGGCGGAGAGGAAGGCGAGCTTCTGATAAGAGGCGATGCGTTATACACGGCTTCCGTAATTGACGGAAAGATCGTGCCGCGTGACAGGTCGGCGTGGTTTGCGACAGGCGATGTGGTGGTCAGAAAACCCGACGGACTTTATATCACCGGGCGATGCAAGGATGTGATAATCGGGGCTTCCGGAGAGAACATCTATCCAGAGGAATTAGAGGATGCGTTTGCCGGAATCAGCGGCGTAAAGAGTTACTGCATCATGGGAATGAAGGACGGTTCGAGCGAGAAAGTCGTCATGGTAATGGAGGCGGATCCGTCTGCCGATAAGAATGAGATTCTGGAAAATGCACGGCGCTCCGCTGAAAAACTGGCAGCATCGGAAAGGCCCATGAAAGCATTTTTCTCGCAGAAGGCACTTCCGGTTTCGGGAAGTCTGAAGATACAGCGTCAGCTGCTGAAAAAGCAGATAGAGGACGGGTTGTGGATTTGCGAAGTCATTGATATTTACAGTCATGAGGCTGCGACACCTGCCGGGGAGGAGAATTCCGCGGCATCGGGAGCGAATGATTCCCGGATTTCGGGGACAGAGAATTCACAGGTTTCAGAGGCAGAGAGTTCAGCGGCTTCGGAGACAGAAAACGATCCGGAGTTCAGGCGTTTGATTTCGGATATAAAAAACGTGATTGCTTCAGAACTTGACATGGAGACAGACAGGATAGGCGAAGAGGATCATTTCATCAATGTATTGGGAGCCGACAGCCTCGATATATACGGAATTTTTGTCATTCTTGAAGAAAAATACGGAATCGAGATAGAACAGGATGAGATGCTTAAGCTTGAAAATGTCAGGAAGACGGCACGGCTGGTTTATGACAGAATTCATGCATCTTCGAAGGCATCTTCATGAAAGAAAATCTGATGGCGTTTTCGGAGTTCGGGTAGTATAATATTATAGATTCAGTATGTTTTCACAGAAAGGGAACGGTCTTAACCCATGGTCAGGCTCGTTGTCGACAGCATCTGCGATTTACCGTGTGAGCTGATTGAAAAATATAATATAGGGGTTCTTCCTCTTTTTGTTACGATCGGTGACGAAAGTTACCGTGACAGAGTTGATATTCAACTGGAACAGGTTTACGAGAAGATGCGTCAGGGCATAGTTCCGATGACATCTCAGATAAGCAGCGGAGATACAGAGGAGCTGTTCAGAAAAATATGCGGGGACGGCGATGATCTTATCTACCTGAGCTTTTCAAGCGGACTTTCGGGAACTTATCAGCTGGCAAATATCATAATTGAGGACCTGAAAGCGGAGTATCCGGACAGGAAGCTTGAGGCAATTGATTCGGAAGCCGGAAGTATGGGCATAGGCATCATTGCACTTCAGGCAGCAAGATGGGCAGCGCAGGGAAGAGACTTTGATTTTATCAGAAACGGTATTTACGATATGATACCGAAAACAAGACATCTGTTTACGCTGGAGAATCTCTCGTGGCTGGCAAAGGGAGGACGAATAACTCCGCCGGCAGGATATATCGGAGACAAGCTTCAGATCAAGCCGATACTTGATATTGAGAACAAGCTTCTGCATGTTGTCACGGTTGTGAGAGGACGCAAAGCCGCTTTCAAGATGCTGATCAATATGACACAGAAGGAAGCAAAGAATTTCCCGAAGCAGCTTATCGGAATCGCCCATGCGGATGATACGGAAGCAGCAGAAACGATAGAAAAGATGGTTAAGGAAGCATTTCCGGAGTCAAAGACATTTATTCATCCCATCGGATGCGTACTCGGAAGCCATTTAGGAATCGGAGGAGTCGGAATACTGTTCTTCACCGATCCGACAGAAGGATATGATCTGATGGATGAGGATCTTGTATAAAAAGAACATGAGGGACTGTCCCTCATGTTCTTTGTTTTTTTATTAATACAATGTACACCAGGGACAGTCCCTGGTGTACTTTTTTTTCCATTATGCCGTGATCTTCATCGCTGCTTTTTCCGATAATTCAGTATCTCTTCAAAATGTTCTACGATAAACTCCTGCGCGGGTTTTGAGTAGTAAACCTGCATGAAGCGCCGGCCCTGATATTCACGTGCCTGCGAATAAAGTCCGATCGCCTTTCCGGATTCGGTGGGAACGGCAGTATTTGACTTGTATTCCGGGTCGTACTGCAAGGTGAGATATCCGCTGTCTCTGAGCCAGTTACCGGCCATCTGCGGAGTGAGCTTTACGACATTGCCGCCGGTTACGGGAGCGTAGATCTGTTTGATCAGATTTTTGATTCCTTTGTCTTCCGTGTACCTGAATTCATCAAGTATCTTACGCGGAAAAGGAACCGGGGTGCGGACTGTCATCTCACCGCTTTTGATGTCTGACAGTATTTCGTAGATGAAAAACATGTTTCTGATCATATCGGGGTGATTAAGAATCTCATCGGCAGATGAATCTGTTCCGGTGGATGTGCCGGAAGAGAGAGGTCTGCCCGATCCGCTGCAGGGATTTTCACCTTCAGTGATTTTTCTGACGAAATGCATGGCTTCGTCCAGTCTCTTTGTTTCTATTATCATCAATTCTCCTTGTCCGGCATACAAAGACAGATATGATAATAAAACTATAACATATTTTACAGTTTTTTCACATTTGAATTATATGTTATGCGGAATTTTTATAGTATAATGTTACTAAGTGAGTTCAACCCTATAAGGAGGATATTATTATGGGAATCATTAAAGCAGCAGTTAGTGCAATCGGCGGCGGACTGGCTGACCAGTGGCTTGAGGTCTATGAAGCAGGCGACATGGGAGGAAGCACAGTCTTCACGACAGGAGTTCCTGTAAGACAGGGAGGATCCAACACAAAAGGAACAGAGAAAACCATCAGCAACGGTTCGATAATTCATGTTTATCCGAATCAGTTCATGATTCTGACCGACGGCGGAAAGGTCGTGGATTATACGGCTGAAGAAGGATACTATAAAGTTGATAATTCATCCATGCCTTCTATGTTCAACGGGCAGTTCGGAGACACGCTGAAAGAAACATTCGGACGTATCAGATTCGGCGGAGTTCCTTCAAGTGCCCAGAGGGTTTTCTTCATCAATACACAGGAAATCAAGGGACAGAAATTCGGAACACAGAATCCGATTAATTATTTTGACAGTTTTTACAATGCTGAGCTCTTCCTCAGATGTCACGGAGATTATTCGATAAAGGTTACAAATCCGCTTCTGTTCTATTCAGAGGTAATTCCGAAGAATGCCGATAAGGTTGATTTCGAAGACATAAGCGAGCAGTACCTTGCAGAATTCCTTGAGGCACTTCAGGCATCCATCAACAAGATGAGTGCTGACGGCGAGAGAATCTCATTCGTTGCAAGCAAAGGACCGGCTTTGTCAAAATACATGGCAGAGTGTCTGGACGATGCATGGAAAGAGAAGAGAGGCTTCGAGGTTGACAGCGTAGGTATCGCAAGCATCTCTTATGACGAGGAGAGCCAGAAGCTCATCAACATGAGAAACCAGGGCGCTATGATGAGCGATCCGACGGTTCGCGAAGGATATGTTCAGAGCGAGATCGCACACGGTATCGGTCAGGCAGGCGCAAACCCGAACGGTGCAGGAGCAGCTTTCATGGGAGTCGGCATGGGAATGAATGCGGCAGGCGGATTTATGGGAGCAGCAAGTGCTGCCAACGCACAGCAGATGCAGCAGCAGGCAGCTCAGGCTGCGGCAGCTCCGGCACAGGGATGGACCTGTTCATGCGGAGCAGTTAACAACGGCAATTTCTGCAGCCAGTGCGGCAAGGCAAAACCGGCTCCGGCAGCATGGACCTGTTCATGCGGAGCAGTAAATAACGGAAACTTCTGCAGTCAGTGCGGAAAACCGAGAGCATAGGCAAAGGTGATTATAAGATGGATTTAATCCAGTATAAATGTCCTAACTGCGGAGGTCCGCTGAAATTTGATCCGAAGTCAGGTATGCATACCTGTGAGTACTGCAGGAGCAGATTCACCGAGAAGGAAGTAGAGGAAAAGACTAATATACAGAAGCAGGCCGGCGACAGCGCCGGGCCTGCTTCTGCTACATCAGATGCATCGCTGGAAGATTCAAAAGTGTATACCTGCCCGAGCTGCGGCGCGACGATAGTGACCGACGCAACAACTGCGGCAACGTTCTGCTACTACTGCCACAATCCGGTGGTTCTTTCCGGAAGACTTTCCGGAGAAGACAAGCCAGATTATGTAGTACCTTTCAAAATCAGCAGGGAGAAGGCACTTGAGATCTTTGAGAAGTGGATAGAGAGAAAGAAATATGTTCCGAAAGAATTCTACAGCAAGAAGCAGATAGAGAAATTCACCGGAGTTTATTTCCCGTATCTGCTCTATACCTGCAATGTCGCAGGCAGGCTGGAGGCCGACGGCACGAAGACCCGCGTATATAACGAGGGCAGTTTTGAATGTACCGAAAAAAGCGTATATCATGTTGTCAGAGACGGCAGCATGGAAGTTGCTCATGTGCTGCGCAATGCACTTAAGAAGGCAAATGCGACGCTTGCGGACGGAGTTCTTCCGTTTGAATTTGACGGGGACGACATAAAGCCTTTCAACATGAGTTATCTTTCGGGATTCTTTGCAGAGAAAAAAGACATTAACAGCGATGAACTGCAGGGCAGCATGAGACAGGAAGTCAGAGATTATGCGATAGAAAAGCTCAGCAGTTCCGTGGCTGATTATAAAGATATCAACGTTACGGAAGATAATATTGATGTTTCGGACGAGAAATGGGAATATGCGCTTATGCCGGTGTGGACGCTGACATATAACGATAACGGCAGGATATACTATTTCTCCGTAAACGGTCAGACGGGAAAGACCATAGGAGAACTTCCTGTGGATAAGGGAAAACTCCTCCGGACCTTCCTGCTTATCTTCATACCGGTTATGCTGGCATTGCTGGCATTGTTCTATTTTGTTTTCTGATTAAGGAGGAGATGTGATGAAAAGAATAATTGCTTTAGCTGCAGCACTGCTCCTTATGTTCTGCTGCGTCGTGCCGGCATTTGCCGCAGAGAGCAGACAGAGAGTATACGACTATGCGGGGCTGCTTTCCGGTGAGGATGCAGCTGCACTGGAAAGAGAACTTGAGCAGACCGTGGATACCATAGGCATGGATGTGGTCGTTCTGACATCAAATTCCAGGAACGGCGCGACCATCCGGGAATATGCCGATGATTTTTATGACAACGGCGGATTCGGGATCGGTGACGAACACAGCGGACTCGTGCTTTTCATAGACATGGAGGAACGCACGGTGTATCTCGGAACCACGGGAGAAGCGATAACATATTACACGGACGAACGGATCTATGATATGACCGACGGAGATGATATCCTGTATTCATATCTGTCGGCAGGTGATTACAGGACTGCGATAGAGAGATGCCTGGGAAGAATGGTTTATTTCCACAATCAGGGAATCGATCCGAAACAGTACACTTACGAGGAAGCCGTGCAGGCGGTTCCCCGGAAGAGGCTGACTTTATTCGAGGTTATTATCGCGGCTGCGATTCCGGCAATCATAGGACTTCTTGTAGTTAACAACATAAAGAAGGAATACGCTATGAAGACCGAGAAGAAGAAGGCCGCTGATTTCAGACTCGCATATCAGAGTACGGCGGCATTTGCCTTTGCGGCAAACGGTGATGAACTTATCAGCCGGAATGTTGCAAGAAGGATCATCCCGGTGGTGACCAATCACGACAGTTCGGGAGGAAGCGCAGGACGCAGTACGATACATATGGGCGGTTCGGGAACCTTCCACGGCGGAGGCGGCGGAGGAAGACATTTCTGATTATTTACAACGAAAGGAAGACGAGATGATATACTACAGTAGCACCAGAGGCGGAGAGAAAGATGTAACGGCATCAAAGGCTATTCTTCAGGGACTTGCATGTGACGGAGGTCTGTTCATGCCTGACAGGATCCCGGCATTTGACTTTGCATTAAAAGATATGTGCGGAAAGACATATCAGGAAACAGCGTATGAAGTGATGAAGCTTTACCTGACGGACTATACGGAAGAAGAGCTTCACGGCTGCATCAACGCGGCATATGATTCCAAATTCGACACGGAGGACATAGCTCCGATCACTTATGCCGACGGTGCCTATTATCTTGAGCTGTACCACGGTGCAACCATCGCATTCAAGGATATGGCACTTTCGATACTTCCGCATCTTATGACCGTGGCTGCAAAGAAGAATAACGTGACCGACAGGATAATCATACTTACGGCAACCAGCGGAGATACCGGCAAGGCAGCCATGGCGGGCTTTGCGGATGTACCGGGAACCGGAATCATAGTGTTCTTCCCGAAAGGCGGGGTAAGCCATATCCAGCAGCTGCAGATGACCACGCAGAAGGGCGGCAACGTAACGGCAGCTGCAATTCACGGAAACTTTGATGATGCGCAGACCGGTGTGAAGAAGATATTCGGGGATAAGGAATTTGCAGAAGAACTGTCCCGTAAGGGCGTAAGACTTTCAAGTGCCAACTCCATCAACATCGGAAGACTGGTTCCGCAGATAGTATATTATGTGTACTCATACATCAGGCTTTTAGAGAGCGGAAAGATCGGAGACGGAGAGAAGATTAACATATGCGTTCCGACAGGAAACTTCGGAAATATTCTTGCGGCATATATGGCAAAGCAGATGGGTCTTCCGGTAGATAAACTGCTGTGTGCCTCCAATGACAACAGGGTACTGTATGATTTCTTCCTGACCGGAAAATACGACAAAAACCGTGAGTTCATACTGACAGATTCACCGTCAATGGACATACTTGTTTCAAGCAATCTTGAAAGACTGATCTACCTCAGCTGCGGAAGTGATTCCGGGGAAAATGCACGGCTGATGTCGGAGCTTTCCGGGACAGGCAGCTACGAAATCACCGGTGAGATGAAAGAATACATGAAGGACATCATCGGAGGATACGCGGATCAGGAAAGAGTGCATAAGAAGATCAGAGATCTTTATGATAAGACAGGATATGTGATCGATACCCACACCGGTGTAGCGGCAGCCGTTCATGAGGATTACAGAAAAGCATCGGGAGATGATACAGTGACAGTGATTGCCTCGACGGCAAGTCCGTACAAATTCTCGGCAGCAGTAGTCGGTTCGATTAAAGGACAGATGCCGGGCGGAGATGACTTTGAGATAATAGAAGAGCTCAGCAGGCTGAGCAATACATCTGTACCGTCTGCAGTCAGTGAGCTTAAGACGGCACCGGTAAGACACAAGGCCGAATGTGACAAAGAAGATATGAAAGACACGGTACGTAAAGCAATAGATTGGATAAGCTGAAACTAAAATACAGAATACTGATAATTGCAGGAGTATTCCTCATCGCGGTAGTTGTATTCTTTCTGCTGAGGCAGAAAGAATCGGTGCCTCACGATGAGGTTTATTCAAGAACGCTGGAGGAATCCATACTCCCGCGAATAACCGTGGACGTACAGGGTACGGATATGAACTGTATGTACGGACATACTTCTCCGGTAAGCTATGAAGAAACGAGCGATACGCTTACCCTTCTTCCCGAAAACAGACTGCTCACTTTCCATATCGGTGAAGGAGGAGTCTTTATTCACAGGATCGAATATGAAATAAGAAGTGCGGATCTCAGTGAGCTTATAGATAAGGCGGAAGTAACAGATACCCAGAAGGACGAGACAGGAACCAAGGTATATATTTCCGTCCCGAATCTTGTAGTTAAGAACAAAGAATACAGACTCGATATCAGTCTTGATACGCAGGAGGCCGGAACGGTTCATTATTACACCAGACTCGTACAGACGGATGCAAACGAACTTGCTGCAGACATGATAGAACTGGTCAATGATTTTTCGACCAGAAACTTTAATTATGATGATGCAAAAGAGAACACCACCTATGTGGAAACCGACGGAACGGCAGACGATTCCACTCTCGATTATACGAACCTCAAGTCAACATTTAACAATCTTGCATATAACGGACTGAAGCTGTCCCGCTCGGCAGACAGTGATATGAGGCTTACATATTTTGACGGAAATACGGGAGAAATCCATCTTGACTATATGGCATACAGAGATCTTTCAAGCGGCGATACGGAGACATTTGAAATCTCGGAAACATATATGATGCGTATGGGACTTAACCGTTTGTATATGCTGAATTATTCCAGAGACATCAGAGAGGTATACAGCGGAAACAATACATCCGGTAAAAGAATACTGCTCGGAATAAACAAGGAAAATGAACTCGAAAGCATGAGCACCGGGGACGGAACGAGGATGTATTTTCTGTCTTCCAGAGACCTGTGGTGCTACAACTCGGAAAACAAGACTGTGGAAAATATCTTCTCATTCAGGAGCAATAAGAAAACGGATGCCGTAAACAGTTCGAGACGTCACAACATGCATATGCTCGGCTGTGATGAGGACGGCAATCTGACCTTCCTGCTGTACGGGTACATGAACAGAGGTATTCATGAAGGCGCTACAGGAATGGCTCTTATGAGATATGATGTTGAAACCGATGCCGTAACGGAAAGATTCTTCCTGCCGGTTCCGCGAACCTATGAAAGCATAGAGCAGGATATAAAAACCTTTGTATATATGAGTGAATCGGATATTTTCTATATGAAGGTCGATGGAAGTTTCTATGGAATAGATACAAGAGACGGAAATTATATCACGCTGGCAGAGGGACTGCAGGACGGTAATTATCAGATCAGCAAGGGCATGCAGAAACTGGCATGGCAGGAGGAAAATGACAAGTTAGGATCGGACGTCATCAATATTTTCGATCTGGAAACGGGAAAGAAACAGGAGATAAGATCGGAAGAAGGAACTCTGCTGAAAGCCGAAGGTTTCATAGGACGTGACATAGTCATAAGCATGCATGACAGAAATAATGCATGGAAGGTAAACGGAATAGTCCGGAGTATTCCGGCAAATGCTGTCGAGATATTAGATGAGAATCTGAATGTTCTGAAATACTACAAGAGAGATGACGAATTCATCGGAACCGCAAACGTTCATGACGGACGTATCAATATGAAACTGATGCAGAAGACCGGAAACGGAAGTTATGTGGAATCGGGAGAGGATACTATCGTCAGCAGTACTGAAGAGCCGGAAAGACGTGAGGATATAGGAACATATAATGATGATTTCAAACTTAAAGTCTGCTATGTTCAGATCAATGATGAGATCAAGAAGCGCGGAATCAGAGTTGCAGCGTCCACGAACATAGTTGATGAGGGTATAGTGATAAGAGGCATCAAACCGGGACCCGATGACAGATACTATGCATACGGTGATAACGATATGCTGATTGCCACGGATGAAGCGGCAACGGCCATAAATACCGCCTATGAAAAGATGGGAAGCGTAAGATGTCACGGAACTGTGATATACTGCAGGCCGGCCATGGTTACGAGCCGTATTATTGACGGTGTCGAAACGGTTACGGAGGATCTGCAGGAGCAGAGAAAGAACGGTGAACTCTTTGATCTGTACGGCATAACGCTGAGGGAAGCTCTGTACTATGTGAGCAGGAAAATGCCGGTACTTGCCTATACGGACAGCGGGAGAGCGCTTGCAATATATGCGTACGACAAGACCACGGTTTCCATGTTTGACCTGAGTACAAAAGAAAGAGAATACTGGAATCAGGAAGAGGCCGGAAACATGTTTGCGCGCGGCGGCGGAGATTTTTCCTGTGACTTTACCTCAAACTGACTCACAGCCGCAAAATGCAAATAAATTTGCGCTTTGCCCGTTGTTTGTGATATAATACTAAAGTTGTAAAAAGGGGTAATATGTCACAGTTTATTATGAAGGGCGGTCAGCCGCTCATCGGAGAAGTCAATATAAGCGGAGCAAAGAACGCGGCACTCGGAATTATCGCGGGGGCTATTCTTACTGACGACGATGTTAACATCGAGAATATTCCCGATGTTCGTGATATCAATATCATGCTTGAGGCACTTAAGGAATTGGGAGCACATGTTGAGCGCGTCGACAGGAATTCCGTAAAGATCAATGCAGGCTCTATCAGAAACGCAGCTATCGATGATGATTATCTGCGTATGATGAGAGCTTCTTATTATTTTATCGGTGCACTTTTAGGAAGAATTCATGAGGCTCAGGTTCCGCTTCCGGGCGGATGTGTTATAGGTTCAAGACCTATCGATCAGCATATCAAGGGATTCCGTGCTCTCGGTGCAAAGGTGAATATCGAGAACGGCAATGTGGTAACGAAGGCCGACAGGCTGATCGGAGATGAGATATATCTCGATAAGGTATCTGTAGGAGCAACTATCAATATCATGATGGCTGCCGCACTTGCCGAGGGAAGAGCAGTTATAGGCAACGCAGCCAAGGAGCCGCATATCGTTGATATGGCAAACTTCCTTAACAGCATGGGTGCCAATATAAGAGGTGCGGGAACCGATGTTATCAGAATTACCGGAGTAAGCAAACTGCACGGAACGGATTATTCAATCATTCCAGATCAGATCGAGGCAGGTACTTTTATGGTTGCGGCAGCAATCACCAACGGTGATGTAACAGTGCGCAATATCATACCGAAGCATATGGAATCTGTTTCGGCAAAGCTGGAAGAAGTCGGATGTATGATTATGGAGTATGATGATTCCATAAGAGTCATAGGTACCGACAGTATCAGACCGGCAAATATCATGACACTTCCGTATCCGGGATTTCCGACGGATATGCAGCCGCAGATTACTACGCTCCTGGCACTTTCACAGGGCACAAGCATGGTGGTCGAGAGTATATTTGACAGCAGGTTCAAGTACGTTGAGGAGCTGCTTCGTATGGGAGCAGACATCAGGGTTGAGGGAAATGTTGCCGTAGTCAACGGAGTGAAGAATTTCTCACCTGCACAGATCACGGCACCGGATCTTCGTGCCGGCGCAGCCCTTGTTCTTGCGGGCCTTGCAACGGATGGTATCACGGTAGTGGATGAAATAGAGTTTATCCAGAGAGGATATGAGCATTTCGAACAGAAGCTCACAGAACTCGGAGCAGCGATAGAGATAGTTGATTCTGAAAGAGACGCAAAGAAATTCACGATGAAGGTCGGATGAGAAAGCAATTAATTAGAATTCTACTTGTTTTTTTTACAGCACTTGCACTTTTGATTGCATTTACCCTGAATAAGGTTGTGCAGAAGGAAGAGCAGGTGTTCTTTGTATATCTGATTTTGCTTGTTATTATTATTGTTTCGATGCTGCGTCTTTTTATGTGGGCAAGGGACAAGGTGATGATTCCGATGGATAAGCTGAAAGAATCCATCAAAGCGGTGTCGGAGGGAGACTTTAACCACATTCTGGATCTTGACGGAGCTGATGAGATAAGTGAAGTGTGTCAGGATTTTGAAAAACTCAGGATACATCTGAAGGAAAACATTGAAGACCGGGAGAAAGTGGACCGTGAGAACCGTGAGCTTATCGGGAATATCTCACATGATCTTAAGACTCCTATCACAGCCATCAAAGGTTATGCGGAGGGAATACTGGACGGGGTTGTGACGACTCCGGAAGAGCAGAAGAAATACCTGATGACGATTCATAACAAGGCTGTGGATATGACCAATCTCATCGATGAACTGACTTATTATACAAAGATCGATACCAACAGGATTCCGTACAGATTTGATAAGATCTCACCGGTTGAGTTCTTCTATGACTGTGTGGAGGATGTGGGTCTTGATCTTGAATCCAGAGGGTTCATCTTTACTCACAGCGTGGATGTTGACAGTGATGTCGTGGTTATTGCGGATGTTGTCCAGCTGGCCAAGGTCGTAAACAATATTATCAACAATGCAGTCAAGTATATGGACAAGACACCGGGGAAGATCGATATCAGTCTCAGGGATGACCGGGATTTCGTGAAGTTTGAGATAACCGATAACGGTATGGGAATTGAAGCGGCTGATATACCGAAGATCTTCGACAGGTTCTTCAGAGCGGATGCTTCGAGAAATACGGGAACCGGAGGAAGCGGTATAGGGCTGTCAATAGTTAAGAAGATTATTGAAGATCATGGCGGGAAGATATGGGCCAACAGTAAAGTCGGGGTTGGCAGTACATTTTCCTTTATTCTAAGAAAATACCAGGAGGCGGAGCTGAGCGATGAGTAAGATTCTTATTGTTGAAGATGAAGAAAGTATTGCGGAGCTTGAGAGGGATTATCTGAAGATATCAGGATATGATGTCGATATATGCGCCAACGGAGACGAGGGCCTGTATAAGGCACTGAAGGGTGATTATGATCTGGTGGTTCTTGATATCATGCTTCCGGGAACGGACGGTTTTGAGATCTGCAGAAGACTCAGAGAGGAAAAGGAAGTGCCGGTCATCATGGTCAGTGCGCGCAAGGATGACATCGATAAGATCAGGGGCCTCGGGCTCGGTGCCGACGATTATATGACTAAACCGTTCTCTCCGGGAGAACTGGTTGCAAGAGTCAAGGCGCATCTTGCAAGATATGACAGACTTACGGGAGCCGGGAAGCAGGCCAATGATATCATCGAAGTCGGGGGACTGAAGATTGACCGCACGGCCAGAAAGATATGGGTGGACGGAGTCGAGAAACCTTTTACCGCGAAGGAATTCGATCTGCTTACTTTCCTGGCGATGCATCCGAATCATGTTTACAGCAAGGCCGATCTGTTCAGAGAGATATGGGATATGGAATCGGTCGGAGATGATGTTGCGACGGTTACCGTGCATATCAAGAAGATAAGAGAGAAGTTAGATGATACGACTTCGGATTCGAAGTACATAGAGACGATATGGGGCGTAGGGTACAGGTTTAAGTAATTCTTAAGTAACAGGGATTATGAGACACTATGTTGCCTGCTGTGCTCCGATAATCCGGTATGTTGAGGAATGATGCGAATATGAAAGCAGCAAAGAAAGCTGACTGCGCACGGTATTAAATCTTAATATTCTTACAATAAGAGTGGATGCGTCATGAAATGACGCATCTTATTTTCCGTAAGTCTGACTTTCTTTTCTGATTACATCATGAGCTCCGCCCTCTACGATGCTTGTTGCGGATATGAGAGTAAGCTTTGCCTTCTGCTGAAGCTCCGGGATGGTCATGGCACCGCAGTTGCACATAGTTGAGCGCACCTTGCCGAGTGTCTGAGCTACATTGTCCTTGAGATATCCGGCATACGGTACATAAGAGTCAACTCCTTCTTCAAATGAGAGCTTCTTGTCACCGCCGAGATCATATCTCTGCCAGTTTCTTGCCCTTGCAGAACCTTCTCCCCAGTACTCCTTGAAATATGTTCCGTTCATCATTACTTTGTGAGTCGGGCTTTCTTCGAATCTTGCGAAATATCTGCCGAGCATGACGAAGTCTGCTCCCATGGCAAGTGCAAGTGTGATGTGATGATCATATACTATTCCGCCGTCGGAACATACAGGAATATATACACCGGTTTCTTCGAAATACTCATCTCGTGCTTTACAAACCTCTATAAGCGCCGTCGCCTGTCCGCGTCCGATACCTTTGGTCTCTCTTGTGATACATATCGAACCGCCGCCTATGCCGACTTTGATGAAATCGGCTCCGCACTGTGCAAGGAATCTGAAACCGTCGGCATCGACTACATTTCCCGCACCTACTTTAACGCTGTCTCCGTAGTTCTTTCTGATCCATTCGATAGTAAGCTTCTGCCACTCTGAAAATCCTTCGGATGAGTCGATGCAGAGTGCATCGGCACCGGCTTCAAGGAGTGCCGGAACTCTTTCTGCATAATCTCTGGTATTGATTCCGGCGCCTACTATATAACGTTTGTCATGATCAAGAAGTTCGTTGGGATTCTGTTTGTGTGAATCGTAATCCTTACGGAACACCATGTAACGGAGATTTCCGTTATTATCCACAAGGGGAAGTGAATTCAGCTTGTGATCCCAGATGATATCATTGGCTTCCTTAAGAGATGTATCTGCAGGTGCAGTAATCAGTCTGGAGAGAGGAGTCATGAATTCGCTGACTTTAAGATCAGGAGCCATACGGCTTACCCTGTAGTCTCTTCCGGTTACGATGCCCATGAGTTTTCCGTGAGCCGTTCCGTCCGCGGTAACCGCGATGGTCGAGTGTCCCGTTGCCTGCGTAAGTTCGATTACTGCTGCCAAAGTGTCATCGGGACGGAGATTGGAATCGCTGGTTACAAATCCTGCCTTATAGTCCTTGACAGTTTTGACCATCTTTGCCTCATCCTCGATGGACTGTGATCCGTATATAAAAGAAACTCCGCCTTCTGTTGCAAGCGCGATAGCCAGATTTGATCCGGACACGGACTGCATGATGGCGGATACCATAGGAATGTTCATAGTTATGGCAGGCTCTTCGCCTTTTTTGTACTTTACAAGTGGGGTCTTAAGACTGACATTTGCCGGGATGCATTCACTCGAAGAATAACCCGGGATGAGAAGATACTCGTTAAATGTGTGCGCTGGTTCATTGATAAAAGTTGCCATTTCCCCGTTTCCTTTCCTTAATTTACAATTAAATTGAAAGAATTTTACCACTAATACAGGCAAACATCAAGTTGTAGAAATATATAAAAAGAATCTGATTTTTCATCGGTTTATTGAGTAAGTTTTGCGTGTTGACACCCTGTCACTTTTTTGATAGTATAGCATAGGTGACAGAGTGTCATCTTGCGGCGGACAGGAAGCCCGACGGGGAGGTATATTATGCCAAGTGACAGATATTTCAAACTGAACGAAGATAAGCAGCAGCGTATCATGGGGGCTTCGATGGACGAATTCATCAAGTCCGGAATACACGATGCATCTATCAATAAGATCATCAAGGATGCGGACATTTCCAGAGGAAGCTTCTATACGTACTTTACGGATAAGACGGAGCTGTTCGGATACATTTTCAGAATGCTTAAGACCTCGGCTGCAAGAATGATTATCAATGAGGTCATAAAGCAGAAAGGGGATATATTCAAGGCTGCACGGAAACTTGTGCTGCGAGGTACCGGGAATCCGGAAAAGGCTCAAGACAAGACTGCGGTATTGTTTGACAGGATCATGAGTGATTTCGGAATAATTGCTCACCTGAATGAAGTTAACGTAGGTGATTCGGGAGATATATTCGAGGGACTTCTTCATGAGATATATACCCATATGAATGACCTTAAAGAGCATCTTTCGGAAAAGGAATTTCATATTATTGCGGATATGATGGTGGTAATGAGTGTCAAGGCCCTGGTGACCATCAAGAAGAATCCGGAGTTCAAAGATAAAATACTGAATGTTCTGTATAAACAATATGATGTTATGGAAAAAGGTATCAGAGGAGGAGCTTTAAAATGAGCGGGACAGAAGAGAAGAAAAACAAAAAATACGGCAGGATAATTGCCATCATTTTAATAGCGCTGGTAGTGCTGATCGGTGCTGTTATGGGAATCAGATTCATAGTTAACAGCAATCATGAGGTTACTGATTCAAGACCTGTAGTCAGGGTCACGAATCCCGAAACACGCGATGTGGAGGTATATACTGATCAGATCGGAACCGTGCAGCCGGCAGAAACGGTCAATGTTATTCCGATGATGGCAGGTGAGATACTTGAAGTGAATTTCAATGCGGGAGATAAGGTCAGGGAAGGAGACGTCCTTGTAGTGGTCAACGCCGACGGACTGAATGCTCTGAAGATACAGATGGATGCAGCGGAGATAACAAAGGATGATGCGGCAACAAATCTGGAAAGGACAAAAGCATTGTATGAGACCGGTGCGGTATCCAAGGCAGGACTTGAACAGGCCCAGTCTGCGGCAGAGGGGGCGGAGCTTTCGTATGAGGCGGCAAAGAGCCAGTATGATATCCAGAAGAAGTATGCCAATATTACGGCTCCGATATCAGGTACTGTTGAGTATAAGAACGCCGAGGTTCACGGATTCGCATCACAGGGAACTCCGGTTGCGGTTATTTCCGGTACAGGCGGATCATCGGTTACATTCGGAGTAACGGAAGACTCGGTAAATACGATAAATGTCGGAGATACTGTCGGACTTACCAAGACGGGATATGAAGGATCGGCAGTTATCACCGAGATCAGCGGTATGGTAGGACAGAACGGTCTGTTCAATGTTAAGGCAGAGCTGGATAATCCGGAAGGTCTTACTACCAATTCAAGAGTTATGGTTACACTGCTGAAGAATAAATCTGAAAATGCCGTGACAATTCCTTTGAGAGCAGTATATCATGACAGCGGAGCAAGTTTTGTTTATGTTCTTAAAGATGACAATACTCTGGAGAAGAGAGTTTTCACGCCGGGAATCAATGACGGAGTGAATATCGTTGTCGAAGAAGGATTATCTCAGACAGATAATGTTGTTTATACATGGAGCCGTGAATTATATAACGGTGCAGAGGTTGTAGTAGATTTTAACGGGAGTAAGGAGCAGTAAATGATTAATCTGACAAAGTTTTCGCTTAAAAGACCTGTCACGCTGATTCTTCTTCTCGTGGCGGTATTATACTTCGGAATTCAGTCCATACTGTCTTCACCTATGGAACTGACTCCTGATATGAACATGCCGATGCAGATCATATCAACTGTTTATCCCGGTGCAGCGCCCGAGGATATCAATGAACTTATCACAAAACCCATAGAGGGCAGCGTATCCACTCTTTCAGGAGTCGATACCATATCATCGACATCTATGGAGAATGTATCCATGGTAATCATACAGTATGATTACGGAACAAATATGGATACTGCATATA
>JAGHSD010000102.1 GCA_018066045.1 Candidatus Darwinimomas equi
GTAAATGATAAGAATATTATGTATTCTGTTCCAGAATGGCTGAGAAAGCTGCTTTGTGAAACAGTCGGGGAAGAAAACTGTGACCGGTTTTTAGGGTACAGCCTTGCGTCACATGGAGTCAGCGTTCGAAGAATCGGTACCGATGATGTATATATTCTTGAAGATGCATCCGGACTTACGGAATTGCCTGAATGGAAATCAGGAGAAATAATAGTTCAGGACTACAGCGCATCACTTCCGGTGATAATGGCTGATATTAAAAAAGGGCAGGTAGTATTGGATGTTTGCGCTTCTCCCGGAGGTAAAAGCATACAGGCTGCCGAAAAAACCGGAATAGACGGAAAAGTCATTTCATGCGATATAAGTGAAAAGAAGGCCGAAAAAATCAGGGAAAATATAGCAAGAACCGGTATTCAGAACGTAGAAATACGGATTCAGGACGCAGCCAAGAGAGATGACAGCCTGATTGAATCGGCCGATGTAGTAATAGCAGACTGCCCGTGCTCAGGAATAGGCACAGTTTCCAAAAAGCCGGAGATAAAAAACAGGTTGTCTCTGAAAGACTGCATGGCACTTGCAGGAATACAGTCAGACATACTCAATAATGTATGTGATTATGTTAAACCATGCGGCAGGCTGATATACAGTACATGTACGCTGGATCATTTTGAAAATGAAGATAATGTAAAGAAATTTCTGTCGCTTCATCCGGCATTTTCTCTTCTTGAAGAGAAAACAATGATACCGTCTGTTTCGTCTGACAGACCGTTTGACGGGTTCTATATAGCTGTTTTAGTTAAGAATGATTGATCTTAAATCTTTAAATCTCAAAGAATTGACTGATTATATTGCTTCTTTGAATGAGAAGTCTTTTCGTGCAAGGCAGATTTATGAATGGATACATTCAAAACATGTCAGCAGTTTTGATGAAATGTCAAACATAAGTAAATCTTTAAGAGACTTACTAAAAGAAAATGCTGTTATTTCGGGAGTAAAGATTTTCCGGGAGTTTATATCCGGAGAGGATGGAACAAGAAAGTATCTGCTGGAATTTGATGACGGAAATATAATCGAAAGTGTTCTTATGAGGTACGAATACGGGCTTTCCCTGTGCATATCGTCTCAGGTCGGATGCCGTATGGGATGCCGGTTCTGTGCTTCAACGATAGACGGACTTGTCAGAAACCTTACTGCCGGTGAGATGCTTGATGAGATATTCTGTATACAGAACCATATCGGAGAAAGAATTTCACATGTTGTTATCATGGGATCAGGGGAACCGCTTGATAATTTTGATAATCTTGTTCGTTTTATAGAGATGACTGATATAAGTCACAGAAATATAACTGTTTCGACGTGCGGAATAGTTCCGCGCATATACGAACTTGCCGATAGACATATGCAGGTAACTCTTGCACTCAGTCTTCATGCACCAACGGATGATTTGAGAAAAACCATTATGCCTGTCGCTAATCTGTATTCCATATCAGAACTTATGGATGCATGCAGATACTATTTTGATAAAACCGGACGGCGTATGACTTTTGAATACAGTCTGATAGCTGATATAAATGATACTGAGGAGTGTGCAATTAAACTTGCCGGACTGGCAAAACATGTCGGTGCACACGTTAACCTTATTCCGGTAAACCCTGTTGAAGAAAGAAATTACAGACAGCCGTATATTGAAAGCATTAACCGATTTAAGTCAAAACTTGAAAGATGCGGAATAAATGTTACAATTAGAAGGGAAATGGGCAGAGACATTTCCGGGGCTTGCGGGCAATTAAGAAGACATTACAAGGAAAAAGAATGAAAGCCATCGCATTAACTGACCGCGGAATGGTCAGGCAAAATAATGAAGATACTGTATATTGTTCTGTACAACAGGTTGGGGGCCTCCCTAACCTATTTGTTGTGGCTGACGGAATGGGTGGAGCGAAAGCCGGTGAGTATGCTTCCGGTTTCGTTATCAAAGAACTTGTCAGACAGATAAAAAACGATCGTCACAGCAAAGAACTTCCTTCTGTACTCAGAAGAGGAATAGAAGCTGCAAATGCTTTGCTTTTTAAGAAAGCCCGGCATGACAGAGATCTTGAAGGCTGTGGTACGACACTTGTAAGCGCATATGTAGATGACGGTGTATTGTATGTTGCAAATATCGGAGACAGCAGGCTCTATATTATTGGAAATGATATAGAACAGATCACAAGAGACCATTCATATGTTGAAGAGATGGTTAAATGCGGCAGAATGGAACGCGGCAGTAAGGATTATTTACAGAATAAAAATATTATAACAAGAGCTGTCGGAATAGATAAGAATGTTGAAATTGATTTCTTTGATCGGGAACTGGAGGGAGATGAAACAATACTTTTATGTACCGACGGACTCTCGAACATGCTTGATGATAAAGATATACTTAATATAATCAGAGAATCAGATTCTGTCGAAGAAGCCAGTAGAAAGCTTATCAGCACAGCCAATGAACATGGCGGAGTTAATAACGTTTCTGTTGTTCTGGCAACTGATTTGAAGGAGTAGCGTTATGTTAAGAGAAGGCACTTTCTTACAGGACAGATATGAAATTATCGGGCGTATCGGTTCCGGTGGAATGAGTGATGTATACAAAGCGCGTGACCGCAAGTTAAACAGACTTGTGGCTGTTAAGGTACTCAAAGAAGAATTCGGACATGATTATGAATTTGTTAACAAATTCAAGATGGAAGCTCAGGCTGCTGCCGGATTGTCTCATCCGAATGTTGTTAATATTTTTGATGTTATAGATGAAGGTGAACTGCACTATATCGTAATGGAACTGGTAGAGGGAATTACCCTTAAGAGTTTCATTAAAGAAAAAGGCAAACTCCAGTTGGATCAGACGCTTGGAATATCCATACAGGTTGCCCAGGGAATCAATGCCGCACACGAGCAGCATATAGTTCATAGAGATATTAAGCCGCAGAACATTATTATTTCTTCCGACGGAACAGCAAAAGTTGCAGATTTCGGAATTGCACGGGCTGCATCATCAAATACGATGAATGCATCGGCTATGGGATCCGTACATTATATTTCACCCGAGCAGGCAAGGGGAGAAAACTCAGATGAACGCAGTGATATCTATTCGATGGGCATTACTATGTTTGAAATGATAACAGGTAGGCTTCCGTTTGACGGAGATACGCCTGTTGCAGTCGCGCTTGCTCAGATAGATCATGAAATGCCGATAGCAAGCGATTATAACAGTGATTCATTACCGGAGTTTGACAATATAATACTTAAATGCTGCCAGAAGAAGCCTGAACGCAGATATCAGTCCATGGAAGAACTGATACTTGATCTGCGAAAGATTCTTACAATCAGGCATCAGCCGGTATCAATTGACGATCCGGATGATATTGACGGTCATACAAGGGTTCTTACACCTCAGGAGGTCGGCGAAATCAATGCCCGTGCAAAGATTAATGCAAACATGAAACCGTCATCTGCAAAACCGGCAAAGACTTCCAAGACATCCAAATCATCCGGCAGAAAAAAGTATGATAAGGATGATTTTGATGATGAAAAAGATACTGCATTTGACAAAATCATCACTGTCGGAGGGATAATTCTGGCTGTTTTGGTGGTTGGTGCCGTTATCTTCGGAATATTTAAGTTTAACGGAACCATAGGAAACAGTGCGTCACAGATAAATACCGCACTTGACGTTGCTTCCGGAGATATTTCGCCTCTCTCAGATAAGGAAACTTATGTTCCGGAAGTTATAGGGCTTGATTATGAACTTGCAACCAACAAGCTGAAAGACTATAACCTTAGTATTGAGGTTAAGTCTGAGGAATTCAATGATGAAGTTGCGGCTAACACTGTCATTTCTCAGGATCCTCTTCCCGACGAGCTTGTTGATAAGTACTCAAAAGTCTATGTAGTCATCAGTAAAGGAAGCAATACAGAGGATCTTTCGGAGTATCTCTATCAGGATTTTGCGACAGTTAATGAAGAACTGACAAAGAAGAAATATAAAGTTACTCGGATTGAAGAATACAGTGATGAATTCGGTGAGGGTGTGGTTTTTGATATCAATCCTATAAAACCGGAACTTGAAGGAACGGTAACACTTAAAGTCAGCAAAGGTCCTGAAGTTCAGATAGTAAAAGTACCTACAATTATCGGAAGAACCGAAGATGAGGCAATAGGTCTTCTTATTGATTCCGGCCTTCAGCCCGGAGATCCTGATGCAATCACTATGATGCCAAGCGACATAGTTCCTGCAGGTATGATAATAAGTCAGTCAATTGCACCGGATACAGAAATAAGTGTTGGAAGCAAAGTCGGCTATACAGTCAGCTCCGGTCAGGAGGAGCAGCAGCAGAGCTATATCGGATCAGTAAAAGGTCAGTACAGCCTTACTGAACATATCGGACCCGGATCTTCAGGCACGCAGATTGAAGTTATGGTCAGACTGCACCAGGTTGTTGACGGAGAGGATGTTTATACAACTCTTATGGAACCGCGAAGAGTAACCGGAAACGCTATTCTTCCTATTAAGATCGATTTTATTGAAGGCGCATACGGAGTAGATCAGGGCGAAGTCGAAGTCGTTAATGTTGACAACGGAGAGGTTCTGAAGACTTTTGAGGTCGAATTCTTTAAACAGTAAAGTCTATGAAGGGCAGAATAATAAAAGGAATAGGCGGTTTTTATTATGTGGATACAGGGGATAAGATATACTCCTGTAAAGCAAAAGGGATTTTCAGAAATGAGAATATAAAACCTCTCATAGGTGATGTTGTTGAAATATCTGTTCTTGACGAAGAAAACCGAGAAGGAAATGTTGATGAGATTCTTCCGAGAAACAATGCCCTTGTAAGGCCGGCTATTGCAAATGTTGATTTACTTATCGTGATACAGGCTCTGGCAAAGCCGGCACCTCAGCTTTATCTTCTTGACAGGTATCTGATCAGTGTCGGTTCTTCCGGAATTCCCGTTGCAATTGTTTTTAACAAAGCTGATCTTCCTCACGAAGATTATCCTTCGATATACTCAAATGCAGGATATAAAGTATTCGTGACATCTGTTAAAACAGGTGAGGGGATACAGGAACTAAAAGATTATATTAAAGGAAAAACTGTCGCATTTGCCGGCCCGTCCGGTGTCGGAAAATCTTCTGTCACCAATTATCTTTGTCCTGAAGCCGATATGGAAACAGGAGGAATCAGCAGGAAGATTGAAAGAGGAAGACATACTACCAGACACTCGGAACTTTTTGCACTTGATAATGCAGATAATACATATATCTGTGACACACCGGGGTTTACTTCAGTCCTTTTTGAAGGTATTAAATCAGAGAATCTTAAGTATTATATGCCTGATTTTGATTGCTACGGTGGAAAATGCAGATTTAATGGCTGCCTGCACTTAGAGGAACCAGGCTGCAGTGTAAAATCTGCTGTTGAATCCGGAGACATAACAAAGTCAAGATA
>JAGHSD010000071.1 GCA_018066045.1 Candidatus Darwinimomas equi
TCATTGATAAGTATATAATCATAATGCATCATAAGGTCCGCTTCTTCAACGGCTCTCTCAAGCCTTTTGCCTATCTGTTCGAGGGTCTCGGTTCCGCGTCCCTTAAGCCTTGCCTGAAGTGTCTCCGCATCCTTAGTGGAAACAAATACTGTAACGGCTTCCGGAATCCTGCATTTGACCTTCATGGCACCCTGCATCTCAATTTCGAGAATAACATCTTTACCCTGGTTAAGCATACCTTCAACATAATCCGCAGGTGTACCGTAATAATTATCAACATATTTTGCAAATTCAAGAAGTCTGTCTTCGGCAATCATCTTCTCAAACTGAGATTTAGAAATGAAGAAATAATCCCTGCCGTCAATCTCACCGTCTCTTGGCTGTCTTGTTGTAGCAGAAACAGACAACGCGTAGTTATCGTGCTTTCTGATCAAGCCCCTGACTATCGAACCTTTTCCCGCTCCTGAAAATCCGCTGACAATAACCAATAATCCTCTCTTCATAGTCCCCTCACACCGAAAACAACAAGTCAAACGTATTATAGATTAATACTTATATATAGTCAAATCTTAATTAAGAAACGATCGTCGGCCACCATGGAATAATATGTATGATATATTACAAATCCCGGAGGGCCACCTGATGTTTTCTTTAGATTTCTTCTTTGAGTATAATCAACCTCCACTCCGGATACTTCTTTGTTTTTTGAGTAAAATGCTGCCAGTGCCGCCGCCTGATTGAACACCTTGTCAGGAAGCACGCCGTTCGTATCAGTAGATTTTACTATAACGTGCGATCCGGGAACCGACTTCGCATGAAACCACCAGTCATCAGGTTCTGCAATTTTGAACGTCACCTCTTCATTCTGATAATTGTTCTTGCCGATATATATATCATACCCGTCATCGGAAACGATATGTATTGGCTTTGAAACAATCTTTTTTTTCTGATTACCATTTCCCGAAGTAAGGAATCCGTATGAAGCAAGTTCGGATCTGATCTGTAATATATCATCCTCGGAAGCCGAAGTGTTAAGTGACTGGAGTATACATTCAAGCTGATTAATATCTGAAGATGTTTTCCTGATTTCTTCTTTAAGAACGGTTTCTGTCCGTCTGAGTTTTAAATATCTGTCGTAATATTTTTTTGAATTCTGAGCAGCTGACCTGTTAGGATCAAGCGGTATGGTTATCGGATTATCGTTGTCATAGTAGTTATTACACTCAAAGCTGCTCTCTCCGCCTGATAAAGAATACCCGTATGTATTTATCAAATCACCGAAAACTTTATACTTATCTTTTTCAGAGCAATCTTTGAGCTGCCTGCTTTGCAAATCATACTTTCTTGAAGCTCTTTCTATAAGATTTATAACAGTCTTTCTTAAATCTGCAGTTTTCTGCCTCATTCTGTTATATCTGTCCTTTGCAGAATAATACTCGTCAAGAAGCAGACTTATAGATGAATAAATTTTTTGTATGTATCCATCCGAATCATACAGAACAGAACTGAATGCAGAGAATTCCACCGGGTCATTGTTTCTGAAAACTATTGTTGGCATAAAAGAAGCTTTCTCTGCACTAATTCTAAGACTTTCAAATTCCCCGTATAGAGCATCAATTTCTGATTCAGAAAGCAGAGTGCAATTCATATCGCCATCAATGCCGGCCCTTGCACAGACCTCCTGTGACATTAATGGACTGAATCCGGCATAGTTCCTGTATAACACTTTGTAAATCTCGGAATCAGAAGAATGTATTAAAGAAAAGAAAGAAGTTCTGTCTTCATCAGATGGCTGACGTTTCTTCAGTTCATCCGGAAAAACATACTTTCTACCCGGGAGCACTTCTCTCAGACTGCTTACAGATGACGGAACCCGCTTTATACTGTCAAGTATGATATTATCGTGATTTACGAAAATAATATTTGAATACTTTCCCATTATTTCAAATACTAATTTTTTAACAGATATATCTCCCAACTCGTCTCGGTGTTCAAACTCTATCTGCAGCACTCTTTCAAGACCGTTTTGAGCTACTGATCTGATTTTTGCTCCGTTAAGATATTTTCTTAAAAGCATACAAAAAGCAGGTGCTGTCAGCGGCGAGGGCTTATTGTCCTCAGTTAAATATATCACCGGAAGTGAAGCTCCCGCGCTAATCAGCAGCCTGTAATTATTAGAATTGTTTCTGATCAAAATGAGAAGTTCATCCTTCTCCGGCATGGCTACCTTCGAAACAATACCACCTTCAATAGTAGTTTTAAGTTCAGATGAAACGGCAGCCAGCACAAATCCATCAAATGCCATTTTATTTTATGGTTTAATAACTGTCTTACCACCCATATACGGCTGAAGAGCCTTTGGAATAAGAACGCTTCCGTCTTCCTGAAGATTATTCTCAAGGAAAGCAATCAGCATACGAGGCGGTGCCACACATGTATTGTTAAGTGTATGAGCAAAATACTTGTTTCCGTCTGCATCCTTTACTCTGATACGAAGTCGTCTTGCCTGTGCATCACCTAAATTTGAACAGCTTCCTACTTCAAAATACTTCTTCTGTCTGGGTGACCACGCTTCAACATCGCAGGATTTAACCTTTAAGTCAGCCAGATCACCTGAACAGCATTCAAGTGTACGAACCGGTATATCCAATGTTCTGAAGAAATCAACTGTATTCTTCCAGAGTCTGTCATACCACATTTTTGAATCTTCCGGCTTACAGATAACAATCATTTCCTGCTTTTCAAACTGATGAATACGGTATACACCTCTTTCTTCTATTCCATGAGCACCTTTTTCTTTTCTGAAGCATGGCGAATAAGATGTTAATGTCTGCGGCAGAGTCGATTCATCATTAATCGTATCAATAAACTTGCCTATCATAGAATGCTCGGATGTACCAATCAGATATAAATCCTCACCATCGAACTTATACATCATTGCATCCATCTCATCAAAGCTCATAACACCGGTAACAACTTCTGATCTGATCATAAAAGGCGGAATACAATAAGTGAATCCTCTGTCAATCATAAAATCACGTGCATAAGAAGTAACGGCACTGTGCAGCCTTGCAATATCACCCATAAGATAATAGAATCCGTTTCCGGCAACTTTACGTGCTGAATCAAGATCTATACCATGAAGTTTTTCCATAATATCTGTATGATATGGAATCTCAAAATCAGGTACTACCGGGTCTCCGAATTTTTCAATTTCGACATTCTCCGAATCATCTTTTCCGATAGGTACAGAGGGATCAATAATATTCGGAATTATCATCATGTCTTTTTTTATTCGGGCAGACAAATCCTCTTCCATAGGTTCATGCTGTGCTATCTTTTCTGATATTGCAGCAACCTCCGCCTTGACCTTTTCAGCCTCTTCTTTAAGTCCCTTTCCCATCAGCGCACCTATCTGTTTGCTGATCTGGTTCTTCTTTGCCCGCAGATCATCAGCCTCTGCCTGAAGGGCACGTGCCTTTGAGTCAAGTTCTATAACTTCGTCTACAAGAGCAAGTTTCTTATCCTGAAATTTATTACGGATATTCTGCTTAACTATTTCCGGATTTTCACGTAAAAACTTTATATCGATCATAACTATCTTTCCCTTCTGTATGTTCTTTTAAAAATTCATTATATTTCTGAATGCTTTGCAGTTTTCTGCAATATCGTTCCTGAATACTGCGGATCCGGCAACAACGTTATCTATTCCGGCATCAAGCACCATTTTTACATTCGAAGGACTTATTCCTCCGTCAACCTGAATGGAAAAATCAAGTCCAAGATCTTTTTTCCATTGATTAAGTCTTGCAATCTTACCGGTACAATATTCAATGTATTTCTGTCCCCCGAATCCGGGATTAACACTCATAAGAAGAACCATATCTACTTTATGAATAATCTCAGAAATCGAATCAAGCGGTGTGCCCGGATTCAATGCAATTCCGACCTGCGCACCTGTATCTTTAACCGCTTCAATACTTCTGTCGATATGCTTACATGCTTCTATATGTATTGTAATGTTGTCAGCACCTGCTTTTCTGAATGTTTCGGCAAATCTTGCAGGTTCTGTAACCATAAGATGTGCATCCAGGAAAAAAGTGTCTCCGAATCTGTTTTTAATGTTTTTAAGAATACTGTCTCCGAAAGACAATGCCGGAACAAAATCTCCATCCATAACATCATAATGAATTGCATCTACTCCGGATGCTGCAACAATATCAAGCTGATCTCCGAGTCTTGTAAAATCAGCTGCCAATACTGACGGTGAAAGTCTCATCAATATCTCCTTTCCTGTATATATATC
>JAGHSD010000153.1 GCA_018066045.1 Candidatus Darwinimomas equi
GTAGGTTGTGAATGCTTCCTGACCTGCGTTGATTACGCCGCCTGCGTTGATGATGAAGTCAGGTGCATATGCGATGCCTCTCTTCTTGAGGAGTTCGCCGCAGTTGTCATCAAAGAGCTGGTTGTTAGCACATCCTGCAATAGCTTTGCACTTAAGCTCAGGAATTGTCTGATAGTTAAGTGTTGCTCCAAGTGCACACGGTGCAAGGATATCGCACTCTACCCCGTAGATCTCACCTTCAAGTGCTTCAACAGCGCCCCACTCATTAACTGCCTTTTCAATGTTTGCTCTGTTTGTATGTGTTGTTACGATAAGCTTAGCTCCTGCCTTGGCAAGCTGCTCTGCAAGATCCATACCTACTGAACCAAGACCTGCAACTGCGATCTTTAATCCTGTAAGATCATCTGAGCCGTAAAGGAACTTTGCTGTAGCTCTGATTCCGTCGAAGCATCCTATTGCCGTAAACGGAGACGGGTTTCCTGATACGTTGGTTCTTCCTGTAACGTACGGAGTCTTTCTCATAACCCACTCCATGTTCTCGCAGTTTGTTCTTACATCCTCTGCTGTGATGTAACGTCCGCCGAGTGAATCTACGCACTCACCATATGCTTCAAAGAGCTCTTCTGTCTTCTGGTCGGGGCTTGCAATAATAACGCCCTTGGCTCCTCCGAGCGGAAGGCCTGCACATGCATTCTTATAGCTCATGCCTCTTGAGAGACGAAGAACATCAAAGAGCGCCTCTTCCTCTGACTCGTACGGATTAAGTCTGCATCCGCCGACTGCCGGTCCTAAGCTTGTGCTGTGGATGGCGATGATGCACTTAAGTCCAACCTTCTCATTGTTAAAAAATGCTACTTCTTCATGACCGAACTGACGGATCATTTCAAGACTACTACTCATAACTTTCCTCCTCTTTTGTCCTGAACCTGTTTCTCAGGTTATAATTATTATTTTGCTTCATATCCAAGTCCTAACTGTATTGCTCTCATGTTGACATCGAACATTTCTGCCTTCTTTGGCGGGATGCATTTTGAAAGTCCGTTCTTAATAGCTTCTTCATCTGTCTCGCCGAAAACCTGCAGTACCTTACCCATCATTATCATGTTGGCAAGAACTATCATGTTGTTATCCGAAGCCATCTTTGAAGCAGGAATGTAATACACATCAACATCTGTTCTTTTTACTTTTCTTTCGATCATTGTTGAATCAACAAAGATCATTCCACCCGGAACCACCTTGTCCTCATACTTGTCAAGTGAGGGAAGATTCATGCATATAAGCACATTGGGGTTGGCTACCAGCGGTGATCCGATAAGATGGTTTTCACTTACAACAACACCACAGTTTGCTGTACCTCCACGCATCTCCGGTCCGTATGACGGGAGCCAGCTTACATTATATCCTTCCATCAGCCATTTATATGCAAGTGCCTTTCCCATAAAGAGAAGACCCTGTCCGCCAAAGCCGGAAATCAATAATTGCCTTGTTATCATTTTGTCTCCTCCTTTCCTGATCTGTCTTTATATACTCCAAGCGGATAATAAGGAATCATGTCACTCTTAACCCACTCTAAAGCTTCCTTTGGAGTCATGCCCCAGTTAGTAGGGCATGCTGATACAACCTCAATAAGTGAAAAACCTTTTCCGTCTATCTGGTTCTGGAAAGCTTTCCTGATTGCTTTCTTTGCCTTATTAACATTCGGTACATCGCATACTGCAACTCTCTCAATATATTCCGGTCCGTCCAGCTGAGAAAGCATCTCGCATACCTTGATAGGATAACCTGCTGTCTTAACATCTCTTCCGTATGGAGAAGTCTGCGTTACCTGTCCCGGAAGTGATGTAGGAGCCATCTGTCCGCCTGTCATACCGTAGATAGCATTATTGATGAAAACTACTGTGATATTTTCATTTCTTGCTGCTGCGTGAACTGTTTCAGCCATACCGATTGAAGCAAGATCTCCATCGCCCTGATATGTAAAAACAATGTGGTTTTCAGGATCAGACCTCTTAATTCCTGTTGCAACTGCAGGAGCTCTTCCGTGAGCTGCTTCAACCATGTCGCAATTGAAGTAATCATATGCCATAACAGAACATCCAACCGGTGCTATTCCGATTGTCCTGCCTTCAATTCCTAACTCGTCTATAACTTCTGCAACCAGTCTGTGTACGATTCCGTGCGGGCATCCCGGGCAATAGTGTAACGGCACATCACATAGTGCATGTGGTCTCTCGAATACTACCATTATCTCTTACCTCCTTTAGCTGCATTTTCAATAACACCAAGTATCTCATAAACATCCGGAAGAACTCCGCCTGTTCTGTTGTAAAGTGAAACAGGAACTTTAAACTCTGTAGCAAGCTTGATGTCTTCGATCATCTGTCCCATGTTAAGCTCTACTGCAATAATCTGCCGGCAATGCTCCGCTGCCTTAGCAAATGCTGCCTTCGGGAACGGCCATAAAGTAATAGGCCTTATCAGTCCTGCCTTGATTCCCTTTTCTCTTGCCTTCTCAACCGAACTGAGTGCGATTCTTGATGCAATACCCGTTGCTGCAATGATGATGTCCGCGTCATCAGCCATGTATTCCTGGTACATTACTTCATTTTCTTCTACAAGCTTATATCTTTCGTAACGCTCGAAGTTTTTCTCTTCCAGCTTGTCTGCCTGAAGATAAAGAGAATTGATAATGTTATGCTCTCTCTCCATCTTAGTTCCTGTTACTGCCCATGGTTTCTCCGGAGGCTGCTTGACAGCAAAGTCAAATGTAACCGGTTCCATCATCTGACCGGTAGTACCGTCACAAAGGATCATTGTAGGCATTCTGTATTTGTCGGCAAGATCAAATCCCTTGATTGTAAGTTCTGCCATCTCCTGAACCGAGTACGGTGCCAGAACTATAAGATGGTAATCTCCGTGTCCGCCGCCCTTTGTTGCCTGGAAGTAATCAGACTGTGAAGGCTGGATACCTCCGAGTCCCGGGCCGCCTCGCTGTGCATTTACGATTAATGCCGGAAGATCAGCTCCTGCAAGATATGAAATACCTTCCTGCTTAAGAGAAATACCCGGTGATGAAGAAGATGTCATAACTCTCTTTCCTGTTGAAGAAACTCCATAAACCATATTGATGGCGGCGATTTCGCTTTCAGCCTGAAGGAATGTTCCTCCTACTTTTGGCATACGCTTTGCCATATAAGCTGCAATCTCTGTCTGAGGAGTTATAGGGTAACCGAAATAATGTCTGCAGCCCGCTATTATGGCTGCCTCCGCAATGGCTTCATTGCCCTTCATTAATACTTTTTCACTCATTCTCTCTACCTCTCTACCGTAATTACGCAGTCAGGACACATAGTTGCACATGACATACATCCTACACACTGGAAGATATTAACCGTCTCCGCCGGATGATGTCCCTTCAGATTGATCTTGTCCTCTGCGATCCTGATCAGATTCTTCGGACATGCATCCACGCACAGTCCGCAGCCTTTGCAGGAATCTGTCTTAATCGTAATTTTTGCCATTTTTTCTCCTTACCTCCTTATACTCCCGGTATCAATTCCTGCAGCTCCATTGCAAAAGGATTCGGTACCTTGTTTCTTAGTTCTTTATCAAGCCTTTTATCATAGCTTGTTGCTGCTATCTTCAGATTCATTCTCTGTGCGGCCGTATCGGCATATTCACAGGATCTGATTACATCTTCCGGCTTCGTGTCTTTTCCCAGGTTGGAATTATTGATGATTCCGGTGAACCGTATCCTCCCGGCCATCTCAATCTCCTCTTTGACCGTAAGCAAATCCTCCACCGTCCTGGTCAATGGCCTGTAACAGTTGATAACCATATACATGTCATAATTATCTTCCTCTACGATGGCTCCTGATATACGTCCCAGCGCCAGTGCCCCACGGTCATCTCCTCCTACATCGATAATTACATTCTGACTCCTGTCATCCGTAATGGAATACATCTCCTGAGGGAGTGCGGGTGCATCGACATTGCTGTTCGCAAATGATGAACATATCAGCCTTATTCCTCTTTTTTTGAAATCCTCCCATGAATCCAATGTTCTGAAATACGGATTTACAATATCCAGATCGGCTATGGCCGTGTTTTCTCTCCGGGTTTTCAGATCATAAGCCATATTTACCGCGATGTTTGTCTTACCGCTCCCGTAATGTCCGCTGATGATGGTTATTCTTTTATACTCCATACACTCCCCCCCTACAAAAGATTTCTCTTGATCTTTCCGGAAACCGTTTTGGGAAGTGAATCTCTGAATACAACCATTCTCGGATACTTGTAAGGAGCTGTATGTTCCTTGACATAATTCTGAATCTCCTTAACGAGATCTTCATCACCTGTTCTGCCGTCAATAAGCACTATGCTTGCTTTGACAATCTGTCCTCTTACAGGATCAGGAGCTGCACTTACTCCGCATTCAAGCACATAAGGAAGTTCCATGATGACACTTTCGATTTCAAACGGTCCGATACGATATCCTGATGATTTGATAACATCATCCATTCTTCCGTAATACCAGTAGAACCCGTCTTCATCGCGCCATGCAAGATCGCCCGTATGATAATAGCCGTCACGCCATGCTTCGGCGGTTCCTTCCGGATTAAGAACAATTGCATAGAATATACAATCCTCACCGTCAAGCGCTACCATTCCGTGAGCCTGTGACACTTTCTGCCCGTCTCCGACTCTCGTTAATGTATATGATTTAAGCTTCGGGGTATATCCCTCGATAAGCTCTGTAACGTTAACCCCGAATGCATTGGCACAGCGATAGATAAAGGTAAAGTTCATATCCTGATTACCGGCCTCGCATTCCATATACTCCTCAGGTGACAGACCCGTCTGTTCAGCCATTTCCTCGATGCTTATTCCTTCTATCTCCCTGAGGTTTCTTATTCGTAAAGCCATTTCCTAGATTTTAAAATCCAGATTTAGTTCTGCTGCCATTACAAGCTCCTTATAGATATGTTTTAAAGTTGTAATCTCTGAATCTTTCCGTTTACTGTTTTAGGAAGGCTCTTTCTGAATTCGACAATACGCGGATACTTATACGGTGCCGTATTGACTTTGACATAATCCTGTATCTCTTTCACGAGTTCAGGTGTACCCTCCTTGCCGTTCACCAGAACAATGCTGGCCTTCACCACCTGTCCTCTTACAGGATCCGGTGCTGCGCTTACCCCGCATTCAAGAACATACGGAAGTTCCATGATGACACTTTCGATTTCGAACGGTCCGATACGGTATCCTGATGATTTGATTACATCATCTGCTCTTCCGACGTACCAGTAGAATCCATCCTCATCCTTCCATGCAAGATCTCCTGTATGATAATATCCGTCATGCCATACCTTATTTGTTGCCTCTTCGTCATTGTAATAACCCTTGAAGAGACCACAAGGTACTCTATCGCTTGTCTTAACACAGATTTCACCAGAATCACCTAATTCTGCAGGCTTACCCTCTTTTGTGAGAAGCTCTATATCATAAAGCGGAGTCGGTTTACCCATTGAACCAATCTTATGAGTACCTCCTAAAAGATTTCCGATTGCAAGTGTGAGTTCTGTCTGTCCGAATCCTTCCATTATTTGAAGTCCGGTTGCTTTCTCGAACTGTCTGTATACTTCAGGGTTCAGTGCTTCGCCTGCCGTAGTCATATGAATCACGGATGAGAAATCATATTTGCTGATATCTTCCTTAACCATCATACGCAGCATAGTAGGAGGTGCACAGAAAGTAGTAATCTTATACTTTGCAAAGAGCGGCAGGATATCTGCTGCATCAAATTTCTTGAAGTCATATGTAAATACAGCTCCCTCACACAGCCACTGTCCGTACAGCTTGCCCCAGAGTGCTTTACCCCATCCGGTATCCGATATGGTAAAATGCAGACCGTTGTTGCTTACACCATGCCAGTATTTCGCCGTAATGAAATGGCCAAGAGCATATTTATAGCTGTGAACAGCAATCTTCGGATATCCTGTTGTGCCTGATGTAAAGAACATCAGCATGGGATCATCTCCGCAGGGAGTATCTTCAGTCCTGTTAAAATGGGTGCTGTACATAGCAAATTCATCATCAAAGTTATGCCAGCCTTCCCGGTTCTCTCCGCCGATCACTATCTTGGTCTGAAGGGTCGGACAGCCATCCTCAACTTCATCCACACATTCCGGGACATTATCTTCTGCGGTACAGATGATGGCTTTGACTCCTGCGGAATTGAAACGGTATTTAAAATCATGTGCCTGAAGCTGACTTGTTGCCGGAATGGCAATTGCCCCTAACTTATGAAGTCCAAGAATCGCAAACCAGAACTGATAGTGCCTTTTCAGAACCACCATAACCTTGTCGCCTTCTCCTACACCAAGTGACTTAAAATAGTTTGCACATTTGGCGGAAGACTCCTTCATATCACGGAACGTGAATCTTCTTTCAACTTTATCCTTGTCAAGATGAATCATAGCAAGCTTTTCCGGATCAGCTTTTGCGATTTCATCAACGATATCAAAAGCAAAATTGAACTTGTCTTCATTCATGAAGTTTATCTTCTCTAAACCACCCTTCTCATTTACTTCAGTCGAGATGAATTTCGAGCAGATAAGTTTCTTCTTGGACAGCTTTGAAGGAATAAGCGTATTTCTTATTTCTGTTTCCTTCTGATCTGCACCGGGCAGTACAACAGCAAGGAAGAAACAATCTTCACCTTCGACTGCTATCATTCCGTGAGGAGTAGAAGAGTTGTAGTATACACTGTCTCCTTCTCCTAATATCTCAATGTTATCTCCTATCTGAACCTTGAGTTTTCCCTTGATAACAAAGTCAAATTCCTGTCCCGAGTGCTTTGTAAGATGTATCGGCTTATCCTGCAGATCAGATCTGTACTCATAATTTACATAATAAGGTTCGGCAATCTTTTTTCTGAAAAGCGGCGCAAGATTCTGGATCTCTATTCCATCCTCTTTGGCGGTTTCAGCTCCCTGTCCTTTTCGCGTGATAGTATATGATGAAAGTTTTGCACTATGACCCTCAATAAGGTCGCTCATATCTACGCCAAAAGCGAGTGCACATTTATGAATAAACGTAAAAGGAATATCCTTTTCAGCGGCTTCATAGCATCGGTAGTCTTCAAGACTTACCTCCGTTTTTTCGGCCATCTCTTCTTCTGTATAGCCCGTGATCTCTCTAAGCTCACGGACTCGTAGGGCAAGATCCTGTAACTCTGTTGTTTTTGCTGTTGTTGACATAATCGCCTCCGGAAATTTTGCTGTTATTTCTTACTTTTTAAGTTTCAATCTTTCGATTGCGTCTTCACGCATCTTATATTTCAATATCTTACCTGCTGCATTCATCGGAAATGAATCAACAAATTCTATATATCTCGGAACCTTATGTGAAGCGAGTCTCTCTTTCATATATGTTCTCATCTCATCTTCATTCAGTTCTTTTCCCTGTTTTAAGATAATACATGCCATTGCCTCTTCTCCGTATTTTTCATCCGGAACTCCGATGACCTGCACATCCTTTACAAACGGGTGAGTATAAATGAACTCTTCAATTTCTTTCGGATAGAGGTTTTCTCCTCCCCTGATAATCATATCTTTAAGACGTCCGGTAATGTTATATGTTCCGTCAGGATTCTTACATGCAATGTCTCCCGAGTGAAGCCAGCCGTCTTTATCCACCGTCTGCATAGTTGCAATGGGCATCTTGTAGTAACCCTTCATAGTGTTATAGCCCCTTGAACAGAATTCTCCGTTTTCACCGTCCGGCAGTTCTTCCCCTGTTTCGGGATTAATTATCTTACACTCGACATAAGGGAATGCATATCCCACGGTTTCTGTTCGCAGTTTCAGAGAATCCGTCCATGCCGACATCGTACTCCCCGGTGCGGATTCTGTCTGGCCGTATACACTGACGATTCCTCTCATATTCATCTCATCAGGCTCTGCCGCTCTCTTCATGAGCTCCGGCGGACATCCGGCACCGGCCATGATTCCGGTTCTCATATGCGAGAAGTCTGTCTTTCGGTAATCAGGATGATTGAACATGGCAATAAACATCGTCGGCACACCGTTGAAACATGTGATTTTTTCCTGATTGATACATGCGAGCGAGTTCTTGGCGCTGAAATACGGAAGCGGACAAAGCGTTGCTCCGTGCGTCATGGACGACGTCATTGAGAGTACCATTCCGAAACAATGGAACATAGGAACCTGAATCATCATCCTGTCTGCAGTCGAAAGATCCATGCGATCGCCGATACATTTCCCGTTATTTACCACGTTATAATGTGTAAGCATAACGCCCTTCGGAAATCCTGTGGTTCCCGAGGTGTACTGCATATTGCATACATCTTGGACATCAACTGCACTTGCAAGTCTTTTTATCTCTTCCTGCGGAATCATCCAGGCTCTTTCCATCGCCTGATCGAATGTCAAACAGCCCTTCATCTCAAATCCTACTGTAATAACATTTCTGAGGAACGGAAGTCGTTTTGCTCTTAATGGCTGTCCCGGCTCATTATCCTTTATCTCGGGACAGATCTCATTTATTATCTGAGCATAGTCTGAATCCTTTGAAGACTCAATCATAATAAGCGTATGCGTGTCCGACTGCCTGAGCAGATATTCTGTCTCATGAATCTTATATGCCGTGTTGACAGTTACAAAAACTGCTCCAATCTTAGTAACTGCCCAGAATGCAATAAACCATTCGGGGAGGTTCGTTGCCCAGACACTGACCTTGCTTCCTGCTCTTACTCCCAGAGAAACGAGCGCTCTTGCAAAATTATCGACATCATCTCTGAATTCCGAATATGTCCTCGTGTAATCCAGCGTTGTATATTTAAACGCATACTGATCCGGAAACTCCCTTACCATACGGTCAAGCACCTGTGAAAATGTCATATGAAGAAGTTCATCTTTCTTCCATACATAGTAGCCCGTTCCGTCGTGGTTAAGGTACAGATTTGTTTTCCTGCGTTTCGACTTATCAAGATTCTCCATGAAGTTAACAAAATGCGGGAAAATAAATTCGTAATCACTGAGTTCCTCTATCCATTCAGGTTTCCACTCAAGAGATATAAATCCGGCATAATCTATCGAATAAAGTGCCTGAAGCATCTCATCAATCGGAAGTGTTCCCTCTCCGATAACCGTGTAGCTGCCATCCTCTGAACTGTCACGCAGATGAACATGCTCAACATATGCACCTAAATTCTTGATCGTTGTATCTGCACTCTCTTTAAAATCATAATAAGGATGGTGCATATCCCACGATACAGCGAGCCAGTCACTTGCGAAGCCGTCTAAAAGATTCCTGAGTCTTCCTGTATCCGCATATATTCCCGTGGTCTTAATTGCAAGTCTTACCCTGTTCTTTTCGCACACCGGAATCAGGCTTAAGATGTTTGCCTTAATGCTTTCTTCATCATCAATAAATGCAACCGCACCTACCTTGTCAACGCGCATTGAGCCTGCCATCTCAATATACCAGGTAAGTTCTTCAATGCACGAAGCATCTGCCAATTCAACGGCAGTATCAAGAATCGGAATGCTTATTTTTCTGTCTCTTAATTCCCTGACTGTTGCTGCGGTATTGATCTTATCCCATGGACCGCCTTTCTGATAGAAACTTTTAGCCTGATTCAGCTTATAAAGCTCAATACCGGAAAAATCCATCTCTTCGGCAATATTCATAAGTTCATCCCACGAAAGATTACTCCAACCTCTTGTGGAAAATGAAAGTTTCATTAATTCTCCTCCTCATACACTATCTTATTAAGTGCATTGATATATGCCAGAATACTTGATCCGACAACATCTGTTGAGATTCCTCTTCCGGAATAAAGCTTTCCGCCCGAGCGGAGTTTCACTATAGTTTCACCCATGGCCTCACGCCCTTCTGTAATGGCCTGAATCTGGAAATCATCCAATTCATAGTGGTGGCCTGTTATCTGCTCGATTGCAAGAAAACTTGCATCTACCGGTCCGTCTCCTATGGATACGCTCTCTAATATCTTTCCGTCTTTTTCAAGTCTCATATGTGATGTTGCAGTAATCACATTACCAGAGTTGATTATATAGTCTTTAATTTTATACGTCGGCGGAACCCGTCTTGCATTGGATGCGATAATTGCCTCTAACTCTTTGGAAGAAACATTCTCTTTCTTTGCCGCTATGGAAACAAATGCATCATACACATTCTTATTATCCTCATCCGTAAGGTCGTAACCTAAGTTTTCTATTTCCTTGACGATTACCTCTATGCCGTCATTTGCGGTAAAATTCTTATCCTCCCTTTCATCCCTTACTCCGTCTTCAAAGGGAGATGTCTTGCTTTTTGTTTCTGCAAAAAGTTTATCTATCTGAGAATAAATCCTCTTCAGTTCAACAGTCTTCACATTGGATGAAACATTATATGTATCTCCCTTTACTCCGAAGATCTTCACAATGTTCTTAAGAGAAGCTACTTCTTTTGAATGAACTGATGTCTTGATTTCATCTGCACCGCAGAGAACTCCCGTAAGCGAACATGTGTCTGCTACAGACAGTTTATTGCAGCACCATATTCCGATTTCAACATTATCTATCCCGCTTACTCCGGATCTGATATCGTTAAGGAATTCCTTATATTCATCCGGCAGCATATTCCCCGCATCATCACATACAGTCACATACTTTGCCCCGGCTTTGATACTGATATCTATGACTTCATATAAGAAGGCTCTGTCTGATCTTGTTGCATCCTGCGCAACGAATTCAACTTCTTCTGTAAGACTTCTGCAGTACGTAATACTTTCCTGAATCATGGTCTTTAGTTTATCCGGCTTTACATGATACAGATATTCCATCTGAACAGAGCTGACCGGACATGTCAACTGCAGTCTTGCTTTCTGCGCACCTTTAAGTGCATTCCATGTCTCATCAATATTATTTTTTTCAGGAGCTACAGCTGCCGCAATAGTACTTGTCTTAACAATCTGTGCAAAAGA
>JAGHSD010000122.1 GCA_018066045.1 Candidatus Darwinimomas equi
ATTTATAATAGTCCATAGAAAAAGTACACTAGGGACTGTCCCTGGTGTTCATTGTTCGGAAAAAATACAAAGAAAAGTACATCAGGGACTGTCCCTGGTGTTCACAAACGGGGTTACGATATGAAGAAAAAGATTTTGATGATTGGTACCGGCGGCACTATCAGCAGCCGCAACGAGGGACAGGGGCTTTCGCCGGGTATGCCGGCTGATGACCTGATGCGGTTTTGTCCGGATATTATGGGACTGTGCGATGTTGACTGCATACAGCCGGTCTTTCTTGATTCGACCAATATCCGTCCGGGACACTGGATCAAGCTGGCCGATACGGTGCAGAGATATTATGATGATTATGACGGGTTTGTAATCACTCACGGAACCGATACTATGGCTTATACTGCTTCGGGGTTGAGTTATCTTCTGCAGAACCTCCGTAAGCCGGTGGTTCTTACGGGTTCGCAGAAGCCCATCGATGAACCGGGATCGGATGCGATACGAAATCTGACGGATGCATTTATCTGTGCGTGCGATGACGAAAGTCACGATGTTATGATTGTTTTCTTCGGAGCTGTTATTGCGGGTACGCGCGCGAGAAAGAATTTCTCCAGAAGCTATGCGGCTTTCGGGAGCATTAATTTTCCGGAGATTGCGAAGGTGGTAAACGGGAAGGTGATCCACTATATCAATGAGGATGTGGCGGGGCGCCCGGCATTTTACGATTATCTGAATCCGAACGTCGGAGTGCTCAAATTCGTTCCGGGACTGCGCACTGAGATACTGCAAAGTCTTATCGAGCAGTATGACGGGCTGGTTATCGAGTCGTTCGGAGTCGGCGGGCTGCCGGAGTATTCGGATTATTATGAGCAGATTAAGCATGCGAGTGAGTGCGGGAAGCTGATTGTCATGACCACGCAGGTTGCGAACGAGGGAAGTGATCTGTCGGTTTACAGGGTCGGCACGCAGATCAAGAACAATCTGAAGGTGCTTGAGGCGCATGACATGACGACGGAGTCGGCGTTTGCGAAGCTCATGTGGATTCTCGGGCTGACGACGGATTTCGACGAGGCGCAGAGGTATTTTTACACGACGGTTAATCACGATATACTGTGTAAGTAAAAAGTACACCAGGAATACAAAAGTACACCAGGGGCTGTCCCTGGTGTATTTTTTTTACAGCGTCTTGCCGTTCAGCATGTATTCTTCGATGGCTGCTTTCGGTGCACTTGGCTGGAGTTCTGCTGCCGTGTTGCCGAATTTGCTTCCGCCGCTTGTGGCAAACAGTTTTATGGTTTTTCCTGAGAAGTCATGACTCTCTAAGAATGTATTTATGATAGTCGGTGCAACGTACCACCAGATCGGGAAGCCGAGATAGATCTCATCGTATTTTGAAACATCTACGTCTGCTCCGTTCATTTTCGGGCGTATGGTCTTGTCATTCATCTCTATGCTTGAACGCGATGTTTTGTCCATCCAGTTCAAATCTGCTTTTGTATACGCAACTTCGGGAGCTATTTCAAAAATATCAGCTCCAAGTTTTCCTGCAAGCTTCTCCGCTTCTTTCTTCGTTCTTCCCGATGCACTGAAATAAGCTACTAATTTCATGATATACCTCCTATATTGTGAACACCGGGGACTGTCCCTGGTGTACTTTTCTTTGTATTTTTTTAATACAATGAACAGTAGGGACTGTCCCTAGTGTACTTTGTATTTTTTCAGTACAATGAACAGTAGGGACTGTCCCTACTGTTTTTTTACCGCAAGTGTGATTCCTGCGCCGGCGAGTGCGAATGCGGCAAGTATGATAAACGCAGCCTGCATTGATACGTGTTCGGAGACTGAACCGGTAATTGCGGGTCCGATGATTCCTCCGAGAGATCCTCCTGCGACGACGAGACTTATGAGGCTGGCGGATCCTTTATACTTCTTTCCTGCAAAGGCGACTATGGTCGGCCAGGTCGGTCCGAAAGCTATTCCTGCCAGCAGACAGAGGATGATGCTCAGCACCGCATTGCTGCTGAGTGTAACTGCCGCTATGGTTATCGCCGCTATCAGATAACAGATGCGTATTACTTTCATTTCGTCAACTTCTTTCCGGCTCGCAATATATCCCCTTGATATTGCCATTCCGAACCAGAAGCATGCCAGAGCGTATGCGCCTGTATTGCCGTTTCCCTTTTGCGTACTGAGTGAATCGATGAAGAATGCAAACGATGCTTCCATGATCATGTATATGCACATGCATATGAACAGCACGACAAACAGCGGTTTGAGCAGTTCTTTGAATTCAATTTTAGCGGGCGTGTCAGCATTTTCCATAAGACGGCTCCTGGGGAATTTCGATCTGCAGACAGCAGTAAATATTCCGATGTAGACAACGGCAATGGCAAGGAATCCTGCACGCCATGAGATGTTGATCATCGCAAGGATGCTTATTATAATGGGTGCCATTCCGGCGGCAAATGCAAAGATGACCTGCACTAAGTTGCCGTTCTGGGTGTTGCGCTCTTCGTCAATGTCGGGAAGCAGCGAGACTACCATGCTTTCTATCATCGTGCAGCCGGTGCCGGTGACGAGCGTACCTGCCACGTACACCGCGAGTGAATTTGATGCCGCGCAGAGTATGCATCCCGCGAATGCGACTGCGATAAATATTTTCAGAACCGGGACTTTTCCTTTTTTATCTGCGACCACTCCGAAGAGTATCGGGAAGATAAACTGCATGGCGCACATCGCTGCAACCGAAAAGCCCATGATTTCGGCGTTTGCACCGTACATGGTCTGAACATCGTACAGAATTGCCTGCATGATTGTATAAACGAATCCGTACGATCCCATTATGAATGAAAACAGAACTAAAAATTTTTTCTTGCTTGTCATAGTTTTTTCTCGCTTTTTTACAGTTTGCTCATTGTTCTGGCTGACTCGGCCTGTCTGACTACTTCCTTAAGATCGTCACCGCAGACCGACGAAACGGCTCCGGCAATCGCGCCCTCCGCAACGGGGCAGTCGACAAGGATCACATTTTCATAACCCGGTTCTTCGAGTACCATTTCTGCAGTCATTACCGCACTTCCCATATCCGCAAGCACTGCAACTCCGTCCGGACCGGATACTTCCTGTATCGCATCTTTTATTTTCTGCGGACTGGTGCCGTATCCGCCGTCATCGGCTCCGCCTGCGGCAGCCATCGGACATTCTGCGGCCATGATGTGCGCCGCATCAATGACTCCCTCCGCCAGTTTCCTGCTATGTGATACTATTACGATGCCAACCATATATCTGCTCCTTATAATGCTTCGGAAATTGTTTCCAAAAGATATGTAAATGATGTCGCTCCCGGATCCTGATGACCCAGACTTCTCTCTCCCACGTATGCCGCGCGGCCTTTTGTTGCAATGATGGTTTTGGTATACTCCACGCCTTCGCGTGCAGCCTCAACTCCCGCTTTTACTGCCTCGGGAAAATTCCTGCCGTCTTTGACCGCACTGACAATAGCGTCGCGTGCCGGTATCATTGCGTCCAGCATAGTCTTTTCACCCTGAACGGCTTTTCCTCTCATCATGACTCCGTCAATGGCTGCATTCAGACACTCGATGAAGTCATCTGCCGTCATTTCGTTCTTCCCGTTCATAACCATTCCGGCCTTCATGAATGCCGTTCCGTAAAGAGGTCCTGCGGAACCTGCAACTACCGAAACCAGTGTCATTCCCGTGGTCTTTAAAATATATCCTATGTCTTTTCCTTCAAACTCGGGCAGCCTGCTTTCGACCGCCGCAAAACCGCGGGCCATATTGATTCCGTGATCTCCGTCACCGATTGCATTGTCGAGATCCGTAAGAAAATCTTTCTTTTCTGATATCTTCCTGCTCATGGCAGTAAGCACTTCAGGTATCCTGTCTGATTTCATCATATCTCCTCTGATTCAGAATGACTTGTAAGCCATGGTGTCTGCCGGTGCATCCAGCAGCTTTTTCAGCTGATCATCTAATTTTAACAGTGTGATTGAAAATCCCTCCTGCTCTATCGATGTCATATAGTTTCCGACAAGTGTCTTGTATACTTTGATTCCTTTTGATTCAAGAACATCATGCACGTGATTATTTACTATGTAAAGCTCCATAAGCGGTGTTCCGCCGCATCCGTTAACAAGGACCGCAACTTCACTTCCGGAATAATCAATGTCCGCAAGGATCTTCTCAAGAAGCACGTCAGAGATTTCATCTGCCGTACCGGTTTTTGCCTTATAAACGCCCGGCTCACCGTGAATACCGATTCCGACTTCCATCTCATCTTCTTCGAGAACGAATCCCGGTTTTCCCGATGCGGGAATGGTGCTCGGATTGATGGCAACTCCCATGGTCCTTACATTTGCGATAACTTTTTCCGCTGCGGCTTTTACCTCACTGAGTTCTGCTCCTGCTTCTGCCATAGCACCTGCGATTTTTGCCGTAAGTACCGTGCCGGCTACTCCGCGCCGTCCCGTGGTATAGAGACTACCGTCTACAGCTACGTCATCATTTACAATTACCCTGTCAACCTCGATGCCTTCCATCTGTGCCATCTCTGCAGCCATATCAAAATTCATGATATCGCCTGTATAATTCATGATGATCATCAGAACGCCTCTGCCTGCTGAGACTGCCTTGATTCCTTCATATATCTGATCTGCTGCGGGTGAAGTATATACTGCGCCGGCAGCAACTCCGTCCAGCATTCCCGATCCGATGTATCCTGCCGCAAACGGTTCGTGACCGCTGCCGCCTCCCGATATCAGAGCTACCTTTCCTTCTTTTTTCTTATTTCTCACAAGAACGTTTCCGCATTCCAACTTCCTGATATAATCCGGTGCTGCCTTGAGCATACCGCTTATCATCTGCTCCTCAACACGATCCACTTCATTGATTATCTTCTTCATTTCCTGCCTCCGTTTTTGTGAACACCAGGGACTGTCCCTGGTGTACATTGTATTTTTTTAATACAATGAACAGTAGGGACTGTCCCTAGTGTTCTTTTAAATCACCAATAAACTCATCTATTATGTCTTTTGTTACATGCTGCATAACAACGATGTGCGAAAGATCTCCGCCGTATTCCGGCAGATAGCCGTTTGCCAGGCTGTACTTCATTCTCATCCACTCTGACGGGCGCTTGAAAAATACGGTGTTGCTACAGGGCATATGCCACGCCGGATAATTGATCTCATCGAATCTGTGCTGAAGATATTCTGTGTTTTCCAGCATCCATGAAGCTTCTTCGGCCAGTTTGTCAAATCCGACATGGTTTATGATCCAGTAGAATTTAAGCGGTGCCAGCGCACTTCTGGAACATGTGATAAGCGGCATGTCATTTTTGAGGTAATCCACTTTGTAGGCTCTCTGTGACTCCAGGATCTCCTTGCGGCTGATGAACAGACCGCAGGGTTCGTCGATATCGAAAAATTTATGACCGCTGACTGCGATTGAATCATAGCCGTGCTTTTTCATGCTGACCATATCCCTGTATTCTGTAAACGGAAAATACCCGCCGAACAGCGCAGCATCCACATGCTTATACACGCCGACCGGTTTAACCTCTTCCAGCACTTTCTGAATTGCATCCTGATCGTCTATTGCTCCCATAAAAGTTGAACCCATCGCAAAAACAATCAGTACCGGCCTTGACGGATCAACCGCCTTTCTGAAGCAGTCAGGATCCATGCGTCCCTGTCTGTCATGATCGACCAGTCTGACTTCAAGGTTCTGAACATCACATATGCGGGCAGCAGAATAATGCGCTTCTTTGGATATATACACTATGGGAAGCATGCCTGTTTCCTTCTGAAGCTTTTTGGCACCGAAGTAGATTCCGTGCATATTTCCGTCGGTTCCGCTGCTGTTGACAAAGCCCCATTCCTGACCTTCCGGAATATCGTAAAGCGATGCCATTGTCTGGATTACTTCACGCTCGATTACTGTAGTATTCAGAAGAAGCTGTTCTCCGTCATACGGATTGCCTACATTATCGGTCACCATATCGCACATTCCGGACTTTGCATACCATTCTCCAAACCCGGATAAATTAGGATACTGGCATACCGGATATCCGATGCTGTGATCGATCTTCCCGTAGTATGTTTTCATAAGTTTTATTAATTTCTCATCTACTTCCATTCTGCTCTCCTGTCTTTATTCAATTCTCTTCTATTGCCTCCTGTATGGCAAGAACATTCTCAACTCTTGTATCGGGAGGTATCTCACATCCCGGTGCGATACAGTTATTATTGACAATGCTGAGCCGCCTGCATCTGCGAACCTCTTCCTTAACCTGTTCCGGAGTTCCGTTCAGAACCACGGATACCGGGTTGAAATTTCCGCATATACATATATTGCGCGGAATTATCTCTGCTGCTTTTTCCATATCCACCATGTAATCAAGATCTATCATATCCGCGCCGCTTCTGTATGCAAGATCTGTTACAGATGAAATATTTCCGCATATATGCAGTTTTACCTTTGCCCCTTTTTCATGAATGGCATCTATTATTCTCTGCTGATACGGAAGAGCGAATCTTTCATACAGCGAAGGACCGATAAGTGAAGTGGCCGCATCCCCCAATCCGATAATGTCTGCCCCTGCATCTATCTGTGCTTTTGCGAACAATATCTCCTCTTCCGTGCATTTTTCAAGCAATTCCACGATAGGTTCCGGATCATCAAGAAGCGAGACGAAAAGGTCCTCCATTCTCATAAGATCGCAGCTTTCCGCAAATGCACCTTCGATCCATCCCATTACCGGTACTTCTCCGCATGCCTTTTGTTTCATGAGCCCGACAGCCTGTATTCTGTCATAGGTACGTCTTGAACTGTACGGGTCGAAAAGTTTTAAAGCGCTTATATCCGATTCATTCCTGATGACATACTCTTCAGCTTCCGGAGATTTGTCCTCGTAGATTCTGACCTTTCCTCCGAAGCCTTCCACTTCTCTCATGGAATCGGAGATTGCACTGAGTACATCAATCCCGAATTTCTCGTGACAATATAACACCGCCTCTGACAGTTTTTTATAATCTGTCAGGAATTCACCATAGCTTATCCCTGTCTGCTTTGCCGCAAACATCATCACTATGCTGAAGTTGGGCAGTCTGTCGACCTCCCTGCCTTCAAATCTGTTCATCACACGTTCAAAACTGTTCATAATATGTCCTTTGGTGTATATGTAATATTATAGGCCATACCCATACCATCTGCCAGTCGCTGCAATAAACTAATGCCCGGATCAGAAATCAGGTCTGATGTATGCCTTCCATTTCCATGTGCCGTCTTTACAATATCCTGTCATAAAATCTGTCGTGATATATTCCTGCGGGAGCGTTCTGCGGCTTACGCGATATCTGCCGCAGTCTATCTCACCGGTTATCTCGTAGTCTTCGAAACATCCGCTGCGGTCATCCCAGTGGTTGATGTCACCCTGACCGCATGGCAGCATTTCCCCGTCCTGTACTGTGTGGAGGTGAAGCTGCATCAGTGTGGAGCCGTCCGGGTCAAATCCGAAGCCATCGCCGGCAATCCAGTACAGATCGTCGCCATACTGATACATATACATGTCAAGGTCAGGTCTTGCGAGCAGGAACTTGCCGTGTTTTACGATTTCTTCGAGATCGGTACCGCGGGTGTCGAGTCGGGCTCTGTAGCTGGCGGAGGCTCCGCTCTGAGTCCAGTATATACCACCGTTGGCATCGATACCGGCGCTGATATATTCGGTGCTTTTGTTAATCGGTCCACCGTCGAAACTGACGCATATGTAGTATTCTGCAAATTTGCTGTCATCCGTTGTCATCAGCTGCTCCGGTGCGAGGCCGTATGTGTGACCGGATGCGAGTTCAGCTTCGAGTATGGCTTCGAGCCCGGAAAAGTCGGCCTCGAATCCGCTGTATGTCAGGTCGGATGCGCTTTGGAAATATGTGTCGACATCCGGACGCGGGAGACCGTATTCCGTGTCCAGGTAATAGTATTTTCCTGTAGCTGAATTGGAAAGGATGAGCCTCATATCCGCGGGCTGCGGATTGGTGTAACGGAAGCAGTATCCTGTGATTTTACCGTCCCGGACTTCCTCGATTTTGAGCGCATAGCTTATCGGCTTTTCCTCTTCCTTCGGATTGATGGCGATATATAATACTCCAGTGACAGCCGCCAGTATCGAAAGAATGAGAACTGCTCCGGGTAGTCTTGGCTCTATAAAGCAATAAAATGCTCCGCCAAGGAATGCTCCGAATGTGTTGTTAAACAAATCGTCGAAGTCGGCAAGACCTATGTGAAAGATGTACTGTGAGGCTTCGACTATGGCTGACAGGATAAGGCCGCCAAATGCGGCGATGAGTATGCGGCGGATAGCTGCGGATTCATCTGATGATGCTGCAGTGTCATCTTCACGCGTCCCGGTTGTTTCTGTTGACTTCGAAGCAGTGACCCCGCCTGACAGCGCGGCAAACATGAAACCTACAGGAGCAAAAAGTGCAATGTTGAGCAGTACTTCTTTTGCGATGATATAATTTCCCCGCATGACTTCTTTATATGACCAGAAGGGTTCCATGTTTGCACGGTGTGGAACAAGATACCTGGATGTATTGGTTACGCAAAAGATGCATACCACGAATATAGCCAGGCATGCTGCGATGATGATTTGTTTTGCTTTTGGTGTTATGTGCGCCACATAGACTATTATACTATACGAACATTAATAAAGAGTAAATATGTCTCTTACAAACTCCCTGAACCGAGGTAATGCAAATACCAGATATCCTCTACTGGGAGATATCACTATGCCCTGATCGATCAGTTTTTTTCTTACCGGATTAAAATGATTACTATCTACACCCAGGTAATTTCTGATATCTTCAACCTTAGAGCTTTCTGCATTCGCGATTCCACTTATGAATTCTTTTTCCTGCTTAGAAGTTTCACTCCAGACTTTTATATATACCTTTTCATACATTTCATGGTCAAACTGTCTTAATACAAGCGGATTGCTATACGGCAATCCTGATTCCGCACATATGTATCCCAGTGTTTGAAAACCAAATGAATACCCTTCGGAAAACCGGGCCATTTCCAACGCTTCTTTTCTTGCAATCTTTAGATTTTGCTCATAACTGTTTGCAATTTCAATTTTATCAAGCGACTCCAATTGGATTCGCGGTGCCCGGTACATGAATGTCATTCCTTCCGTATTTTTCATTTTTTCAAAATCCTTGGGCAATCCGGTTGTTACAAGATAGATTGGCAGATTATGTCGGATGTATATCTGAAACTGTTTAATGAACTCCTTTGTCGCTTCCGATGTTACCATTTCGTCAATCGTAACCAGAACCTTCATTCCGGTTTTTTTTATATTTTTAAGCATTATCTCGACAGCAGTAGCATAATCTGTTATCGGCGGTTCTCCTTTTATTTCAACCCCTAACCCCAAAAATGAAAAATTAATTTTAGAACGTGTTATCAGATTGTAAACCGGCTTTTGAGCATACAGTTGAGACGCAAGATTTTTAAGCATATCATATGGTGAAGAATTAATCTCCACGCAGATCCAATT